>CALANW010000068.1 GCA_937926145.1 uncultured Ruminococcus sp.
GATGATATCATAAATTATTTTGCGTAAAGGAGTGACCTGCAATGACCGAATATGTTAATAAGGAATATTACAGCAGCATAAAGGGAAACTGTGCCTACATCGACCTTAACGGTGATAATATCCACAAGGTTATGGACAGGCTTCGTGCAGAGGGCATTATGTTTTCAGCCACATACGGAAGCTACAGAAACACCGTTACCGTAAGCAAGGCAGATGCACAGAGAGCTTATGCCATTGCTTCCGAATATAAGAATACGGTTCAAAACAATCAGCGTATCATCGGCAATATCGAGTATTCTAAGATAAGGGACAGGAGCTTTATAAACACCGATCCAGAAACAGCTTTGCAGGTTGCAAATCTTCTGTCGGGCGATGCAAGCATAAGATTTTCGGGAAGAATACTCGCCAATTCCGCAACAATTACCGTAAGCGGAAGAAAAAATGCGGAAATGGTCAACCGTATGATAGACAATATCCATAACGCCGATATTATCAATGAGCTTTTCCGTGCAGGCTATGAAAGGCTTGCAGATACAAACGGTTTTGTGAATATCCGCAATAATGAAACAGGTGAGACAGTCGGTTTCAGAAATATGGATATGGTCCGTGAAATGTATAATGACGGAAACAACGAGTTCTTCCACCCCTCCGCATACCGCATCGACAAAGCCGAGCAAGCGTTTTATATTTCCGAAGCAAACAGCACCACAGCAGACGAAAGGAATGTATATACCGACACAAACGGAGATGTTCCCGTATTTGAAAGCAGACACGAAGCGGAAGAATATGCTTCCGACAACAGCATTGACGTTTCGGATTTTGAAGAAATAATCTCCGAGGAAAATGTTCCACCGGAACATCGGGAGTTTTCCAATGAACCTTTGGGCGTTCAGTTATCCGAAAGATTATCAGCCGAGTACAAGTTCTTCGTTTCCAACCTGATGAATCAGAAGCCCGATGTTATCATTTCTTCCGCTTATGAGATAAGCACAAAGGACAATATCCGTACCTATGCGGAAAATGAGGAGCTTGATCTTACAGACGAGCAGATAAAAGCACTTTTGTCAAGCGAAAATGTACTGAACGAAATATATCAGGAATGGAACAAGAATGAATTTGCAAACAGCTATGACGATGTGCTTACAGTGCTTCGTGACAGAGCGGACAGAATACTTCTTTCACAGGAACGTTCCGAAAAGGAACATATCAAACAGGGAAATGTTCCGGTGGAACATCAGAAAGAAACATTTTTCATCAATCTTCCCGTTTACGCAAAATCACTTTCCGAAGCAAGAGAGCTGGACGAGCTTGAGATATACAGAGCAAGCAGAAATGAAAATCACACCTGTGCAAATATGATTGATGCTTTTATCAGCAAGCATTACAATGACAACAGGCTTGATTCCGAAGGAGCATTGAATGACCTTCTGGAAAGATACCCCGTTGAACGTATTGCACTTGTAACAGTTGTAAATGTTGAGGACAAGGAATGGGACGGACGTATATCCAATGCAAACAGGGCTTGGGCAAATGCTTTTCTTGAAGATTATTCCGATGATGTGATGCGTCAGAAAGGTGAGTATTATCTTACCGCACACCCTGGATTGGTAAATCTCTTTGCCGATACTGTCCGTTCATATATCGAAAAGAACAGGGAGCTTGCACACGAACAGAAAGAACAGAAGCAGGACGAAATATATGATGCCCTTGACCTTGAACACAATTCCATTACGTTCTCCGTAGTAACCATTGACGGCGATAACAGATTTGTTGTCCCCGAATATGTTGACAAGTATGATATTCACGGACTGGAAGCGTATCAGGATTACATTTCGGAAAATCAGCCCGATGAAGCCAGCGTTTCCGTTGAGTTCTGTATGATCGGTGCTTTGGATAATGAATCGGTCACAGCATCATACGATGAAGCAGATTTCATTGAAGAACACCTTGACGATGTTATGAAGTCAGAGTACACAACTTCTCTGGAATACAATGAATACAGCGTAGAAACGCCCGAAGAAATGCTTGAAAGCAGGCAGGAGGATTTAGAGCTTGAAAAAGCGAAAGAGTATATCCGCAGTTATCTGGCATCGGAATTTGCAGGTGATGATGAAGCCGAGTTTGATGACCTTGAACATATTTCCGCAGGCTATACCGAGCTTGGCGAAAATAACGAGTATGGTTTTCAGATGGAAATTGACCTTGTTTCTTTCAGAATAAGCTATATGCTCAATGAGGAGCTTGTCAAGGCTGAAAAATACAACAGCCTTGAAGAAATGAACGAGCTTGCACTTTCCGAGCTGAACTTTGATGAGTTTTATTCTATCGGAACAGATGCAGTCGAGGAATATGAAAACAAAATATTTCATCTTTCCGTTCCCGATATGGGCATTGATGCGGATATGAGAGAAATTGACCATATCGAGGTACAGACTCCCGACGATAAGCTGATGTTTTATTACAGCACAAACAGCAATGGCATTGAAGAGCTTGGGAGAGTGATGATAATTCCGACACTGCGGTAAGCATTGATGAAGTCAGAAGTGACCTTATAAATGCACAGTCGGCAGGCTTTTCTATTGCAGTCCGTGAAAAAGGATATGAAAAGGAAATACCCGAAAATCTCTTATGGAAAGAAATACCCGAATCCATTGATGAGGAAACGGGAAAGCCTACAAGCTGGGCAGCGGAAATAAACTCCGATACATACGGCAGATTTCTTTGGATAAGTCAGAATGATAGCAACAGCTATGACGTTGAGTATGACACAGGTGAAAAAATTATTCCCGTATCGTCTGAAAGTGTGGGATTTTCTTCACTTTCCGCCGCAAAGGAATGGGCAGAAGAATTCTATTTGCTTGATAAGGAAGCTTTGCACGATGCGGCGGATATTCTCGCTGAAAAACTCACAGCACATCACCCCGGCAAATTTATGATAGAGGAATACTATAACAGCAAAGCTCCCTCTGCCGGAGAGCTTTCCGCATATATTCAGAGCCTTGTTTTAAGCGGCAGACAGGGCTTTGGACTGGACGGCTATTCAGCAGACACAAACGGCATCATTATGTCCGATCTGTCGGAATATTCGTGGGAACAGGTCGGCAGGGCTGTTATGACCGCTTTGGAAAAAGAAACATACATCACTCCCAAAGAAAGGGCAGAGATAGCCAATGCACCCAAGTATTCCATATATCAGGTGAAAAGGGGCGAAGAATACGCAAGGCTTTCCTTTAACAGCTGGAATGAGCTGAAAAAGTTCAATATTCCCTTTGACAAAAACAATTATGAGGAAGTTTACGGCGGATATGTTTCAGACGTAAGCAGAAGTCAAGGCAGGGGAGTTATCCTTGACAATATCTATACCAAATTCAACATTGACCAACCCGAGAATTTCAGAGGACACAGCCTTTCTGTCGGCGACGTAATTGTGCTTGAAGATAATAACGTCAGCTCCGCATTTTATGTGGATTCATTTGGTATGGCTGATGTTACCGACCTTTTCTTTGAAGTGGAAAAGCAAAAAATTGACCTTTCCAAGCTGTCGGAAATCACCCTTACCGAAGAATATGACCGCAGAAAAGACCAGCCCGACAATTTCCTGCATATAAAGAACACTGTTTCATTCAGCAATCTGAATTCTTCGTATCTTATAAGCCGATACAAGGAATTTACTTATGAATATGACGATATGCCCGATTATGACGAGGGAGATACAACTATCACCCGACAGGGTATGCTTGCGGAAGTGCAGGAATTCTTTGAGAATATGAGAAACGATCACGACAAGAGTATTTCCATAACGGATTTAAGCGGCAAAACAACAGTCCTTGAGGGCAGGCTGTTTGAGTTTGATGCAACCGAGGACAGGCTTGCATTTATGATTCCCAATGCAGGCTATGCGGAAATGTTCGAGCGTGACGATGACAGCTATGACTACACTTTCTATGACGGTGACTATAACGTTACTGACAGCGGTGTGTATGACGATGTGAGCATTTCTCTCCGTCAGGCATTTACTGTCGTTATGGAAGATGCAGGCTATGACATTGAAAAGTGCGAGCCTATGGATTTTGAAAAGGTACACAGCAGAGCCGAGGAAAAGGAAGAGCAGTCCGTTCCCGTGGCTGATACGGGAAGAAAGAAGTCCGGCAATGAAGTTGAGGTTGGAGATGTATTTCTATACAATGACCGTGAATATACCGTTACTCCCGACAATGGCATTTATCCCGATGATGTAACGGTATCTTATGAGGAACAGACAGGCGGAATTGCCTTTCTTGCTACACAGAATATCGACAGATATAAGCTTGCCGAAAATGGTGTTTTTCTCGGCAATCCTACAAAGGAACAGGAAAAAGAAAATTCTCCCACAGAAGATAAGTCCGAAAAGGAAACAAATGATTATACTCCCAAAATCGGTGACTTGATAGACATAAATGATGAACTGCTCACGATTTCCGATATAAGCGGCGGTATCATTACATTTATAGAAACCGAAAATCTTCTGGGCAACATTTCCCGTATGAGCATTGATGATTTCTTTGCGAAAGATTTTACCGTTGTGGAAGAAAATGAAAGCAAGTTTGTTGAAGCAGTACCCGATGTTCCACTGGAACATTTTGAAACGGAAACTGAAAATGTATCGGGAAATGCAGATGTTCCGGTGGAACATCTTGACCGAGAGGAAACAAAGGAAACTGCCGATGCTTCGGTGGAACATAATGCTTCCAACTCACAGAATTTTGTCATAACAGACGAAAATTTCGGTGTGAAAACACCAAAGGCGAGATTTGCCGCCAACATTGAAGCTATCCGTACTCTGAACAATATCGAAGTCGAGAACAGAACTGCCACACCGGTCGAACAGGCTGTGCTTTCAGGCTACACAGGCTGGGGAGCAATACCGCAGGCATTTGATTCCGACAATAAGGACTGGAGCAATGAGTATGCACAGCTGAAAGAGCTTCTGACCGATGATGAGTATATGGCGGCAAGGCGTTCTACTATGAACGCACATTTCACCTCTCCCGTTATCATTTCCGCTATCTATGAAGGTTTGAAAAATATAGGCTTTGAGAGCGGAAAGATATTGGAGCCTGCAATGGGTATTGGCAACTTCTTCGGAGCTATGCCCGAAAATATGAGGGCAAGTGAACTTCATGGCGTAGAGCTTGACAGTCTTACGGGACGCATCGCCAAGCAGTTATATCCCGATGCGGATATTCAGATAAAGGGCTTTGAGAAAACCAAGTTTGAAAATGACAGCTTTGATGCTGTTGTGGGCAATGTTCCTTTCGGTGATTACAAAGTTGATGATAAGGACTACAACAAGCACAAGTTCTATATCCACGATTATTTTGTTGCAAAATCCATTGACAAGGTTCGCCCCGGCGGTGTGCTTGCCGTTGTCACCTCAAAGGGTACTATGGATAAGGAAAATCCCGAAATGCGTACATACATCGCACAGAGAGCAGAACTTTTAGGTGCGATACGCTTGCCCAATGATGCTTTCAAGAAAAATGCAGGCACAGAGGTCACATCGGATATTCTTTTCTTTCAAAAGCGTGAAAGACCTATTGAGATAAATCCCGAAGAAGTGGAATGGCTGTCAAATGGTACAACAGAGGACGGTTTTTCTGTCAATAATTATTTTGTTCAGCACCCTGAAATGGTTCTCGGTACTATTTCCGAAGCAAATCAGATGTACGGTCCTACCGAGAATACACAGGTGCTTCCGATAGAGGGGGCAGACCTCAAAAGTCAGCTTTCCGAAGCGGTGAAAAATATTTACGGAAGCTATACTCCGAGGGCAAGAACGGCTGAAAAGAAAAAGGACACCGAAGAGGTTATCCCTGCTCCTGCAAATTCAAGGACATACAGCTATTATGCTGTTGACAGCAGTATCTATTACCGCACCGACGACGAATATATGAAAAAGGTAAACCTTTCGGGCGAATCTCTGAAAAGAGCTTTGGCTATGGTCGAGATTCGTGATACTGTCCGTGAACTTCTTGATATGCAGCTAAATAATGCGGACAATTCACTTGACAGCAATATTGCCGTTATGCGTTCAAAGCTAAATCAGTTATATGATAGCTTTACATCAAAATACGGCCATTTCGATGATAAGAAAAATGCCCGTTTGTTCAAGGGTGATGACGGATACAGCTTCCTTACAGCACTTGAAACAAGGGACAAGGACAGCGGAGAATACAAAAAGGCTGATATTTTTTATCACGATACAGTCAAGCTAAACAGCGTAGTCGAATACGTTGAAACTGCACAGGAAGCACTCATTTTATCCGTTGCCGAAAGAGCAAAGGTAGATTTTGATTATATGACAGAGCTTTGCGGAATGGATAAAGATACCCTTATAAATGAGCTTGAGGGTCAGATATTTCGACTTCCGCAGGAAGAAGAAAAGTATGTGACTGCCGATGAATACCTCACGGGAAATATCCGGCAGAAGCTCCGTGAGCTGAACAATGCTCCGATCGGTATGGACGTGAGCAGACACAGGGAAGCCCTTGAAGCGGCTATGCCCAAAAAGGTTGAAGCAAAGGATATTTCCGTGAAGCTCGGCTCACATTGGGTATCTCCCGAATTTGTAACACAGTTCATAAACGAGAAGTTCAGACCGGGCTGGAAGAGCAATATAGAAGCACAGTACAGCAAGGCTTCCGGCAAGTGGAAGATAGAGGGTGCAGGCAAAAACGATAAAACAAGCTATGCCGCAATGCACGATTACGGCACAAAGCGTAAAGATGCATATTCGATTCTTGAGGGCATTCTCAATCACGAAGATCTGACTGTCAAAGACCCGAAGCTGGACGAACACGGTGAGCCTATGCGTGATTCGAGGGACAACATCATCAAGGTAACAAACCACGAAGAAACAAAGGCCGTGCAGTCAATGGTCAGAAAAATTGAAAGTGCTTGGCAGGACTGGATATTCAAAGATCCCGACCGCAGAACCGTTCTTGTGGACAAATACAATGAGGTGTTCAACAGCATTCGTCACAGAGAATATGACGGCTCACATCTTAATTTTGTCGGTATGAACAGCGATATAACCCTTAAAGAACATCAGAAAAATGCTGTCGCAAGAGCGTTATACGGCGGAAATACGATGCTTGCTCACTGCGTTGGAGCGGGCAAAACTTATGAAATGATAACCATAGCAATGGAGGGCAAACGTCTTGGACTGCACACAAAATCCCTGTTTGCCGTACCCAATTCCCTTACGGAGCAGATGGGCAGAGATTTCAAAAAGCTGTATCCTGCCGCAAATATCCTTGTTGCAGCAAAAAAGGATTTTGAGCCTAAAAACCGCAGAGAGCTTTTTGCAAAAATTGCAACAGGCGAGTGGGACGCAGTAATTGTCGGACACTCACAGTTTGACCGTATGGGACTTTCAAAGGAACGTATGGAAAAATATATGCAGGCAGAGATTGACAGCCTTCGCAGTGAGCTTGAAGAAGCGAGAAGCACAGATGGAAGCAAGAGCTTTTCCGTTAAGGAAATTGAAAGGACGATAGCACGCTACGAAAAGAGAATAAAGGACGATCAGGACAAGGTTGCAAAGGACGATTACATCGACTTTGAAGAAATGGGCTTTGACAAGCTGTTCGTGGACGAATGTCACCTTTACAAAAATCTCGGAACTGCTACCAAGATGTCCAACGTTGCAGGCATAGGTACAACAGGTTCGGGCAAGGCGGCCGAACTGCTTATGAAAACAAAGTATTTCGATGAACTCACAGGCGGAAAGGGTATGGTTTTTGCCAGCGGAACGCCTGTCAGCAATTCAATGACCGAGCTTTACACAATGATGCGGTACTTACAGACTGATTTGCTGAAAGAGTGTGACATCAATCACTTTGATGAATGGGCGGCAGACTTTGGTGAGGTCAAGACCGATTATGATTACTATTTATAGTGCTCCACAAAAATAAAGCAGATTATGGCTAACATAAACATACCAAAAGTCAGCTGATTAAAAATAAGCTGACTTTCAGTATGTTTCTTAGTATGCAATAGTATTATCTGAAAACCTTAAATAGACGATGTTCCTTTCGATATAAGAGGGTGACTAATCAGATTAACAAACATATGATGTTTGGTGCTTTGTTGCGATATGCTCAACGGTTACGGTGTATTGTTCATATTCTGTTTTCGGGAATCTTTATGAAATCTTCA
>CALANW010000069.1 GCA_937926145.1 uncultured Ruminococcus sp.
AGCATGCGGCTGTTAACCGCAGGGTCGTAAGTTCGAGTCTTACTTGGGGAGCCAAGACAAAAAAATCTGAACATTATCCTGTTCAGATTTTTTTGCTCAATGCACCATTAGCTCAGTTGGTAGAGCAACTGACTCTTAATCAGTGGGTCCCCGGTTCGAGTCCGTGATGGTGCACCAGAATTTTTATTGAACACCAATTAAAAGCTACAATTTAATTGGTGTTTAATTATAATCGGTGTTGACAGCTATGAGGCTCCACCTGTTCCCATTCCGAACACAGAAGTTAAGCTCATATACGTCGAAAATACTTGGTTGGTGACGACCCGGGAAGATAGATAAATGCCGATATATTTAAAGCCGAAACGTGTTGTTTCGGCTTTTTTTGTATGTGTATATGTGTATGAAGAGGCTTTTGGTATCGAAGCTTGCAAAGAAACTTAAAAAAAACAAGCCGACACAGTCAAATTGCGACTGCATCGGCTTGGTTTTTGTCTTATTTGCTTAAAAATCGGAAAACATTGTGTTCTTTGTCACCGGTTCTGAGTTTATTTATGATCGTATCGGCATATAATCTCGGCGCAGGGTCGTTGACCGACTCGGCGGCAAGCTTTTCAAATATACTGAGTGCTTTTTCCGCATTTCCGAGGTGAAATTCTCTTACTGCTTCACGGAAATCGTCCTTTCCTGCGGTGCGCTCGTTTCGGCGGTCGTCATCAAGACATTCAAGCACCTCGTAAAGTGCTTTGACTTCGTTTACGCCTGCGACCTGAACCATACCGAGATAGCGCATATTAAGGCTGTCGGGGGAGGACATTCTGTCGAGGGTGTCCTTTGAGATTATCATTGCGGCGCTGTACTTTTTCGTCAGCGATTCAAGGCGCGAGCTGAGATTTACTGTGTTTGAAATGACCGTTCCCGACATTCTTTCCTCTTCGCCGACGATACCGACCCTCGCCATACCCGAATGTATGCCGATACCTATGTTTATTGAGTTCATTCCGAGTTCAGCGGCTACCGTGGGGTCAAGAACTATCTTTCGGTAAAGCTCTATTCCTGCGTTTACGGCATCATCGGCACTTTCAAACAGCGCCATTACCGCATCTCCGATGTATTTATCAACGAATCCGTTATGATTTCGGATTATCGGACCTGCTTTTCCGTATATCTTATTGACAAATTCAAAATTCTCCTTTGCCGTCATCATCTCGGAGTTGAGCGAAAATGCTCTTATATCGCAGAAAAGCACGGTGAGGTCGGCACTTTCCGCATCGCCGAGCGAAAGGTCGGTGAAATCTTCCTTGTGAAGAAGCTCACGGAATTTTTCGGGGACGAATTTGTAATAAAACTGCTCGTTCCTGTCCTTTGCTTCAAAAAACTTTTCGAGCTGGCTCGCCATTTCGTTTACGCCCGTGCAAATTTCGCCGATCTCATCTTTCGGGGCATTTTCTATCCTTGCGGAGAAGTCGCCGCCTGCTATCGAGGTCACGGCATTTTTCACCTTGCGGAGATGTCCTGCGCTGATATATGTTATAAATACAGCCGCGCCAATGAAAGCCGCAAGGAGAATAACTATCCGTATCAAAGCCTTTTTAAAGGCGGCGTTTATATCATCGTTGAGATCGCTCGTGTTTGCCTGAAGCTCATAAAACGCTATCTGCTTTCCCTCAGAATTTAAGATAGGCGCAGAAGCGCACATATATGTATCCGTGATGCTTTCCGTTTCATATACGGATATGTATGAATAGTCGGAGGAGTTGCTTTCGTCGTAAGTGGACAATGTGAAAGGCATATCGTAATTATCGCCCGAAGCAAGCATAAAGTGCATACCGTCAGTGCCGTATAAAAATATATAGCCATAATATTTGCTGCTCCATTCGCTTGTGTTCGAGCCGATAAGCTGTCGGAGTTCATCGTGAAGCTCGTAAAGAGAGCCGTCGGAGGCAAATTCGAGGGTCGTCATTTTTTCAATTTTATCACCGCTGAGCGACCTGACGGAAAGCTCGATAATGGCTTCCATACGAAGTCTGCATTGGGTGAGATACTCATTGCGTATGCTGTTGAGAAGCGAAATTGTAATTGTCGCAGCCATTGCAATGACCAAGGGCAGCGTCAGAAGAAGCTGTTTTGACAGTATTGACATCCGCCAGTGCATAAGGCTGCCTATCACAGAAACAAGTCCCCACAGTAGCAGAACGGCGGAGATGAACGGCAGGACTGCCTTTACCAGCGACAAAGCCGCATAGCGCACGGGCAGTCTGTATCCGCCCTCTTCACGAACAAAGCCGTCGGGGGAAAGCTCGGTTATGTATCCGCCGATATCAACGGCAGGTACATCATTGCTTCGGTAAAGCGAATAGAACGACCAATAATAATCATCGGGGTCATCGTCTTCCTCCGCAAGCTCACGAGCGGTATAGAGAAGCTGAGGTTCTTCGCCGTCATAAAGCGAGTAGATATTTTTCTTGTTCAAGCCCTCTATAAGAATGATATGGTCGTCAAAGGCAAGTATGTCCTCGGGGAGAAATCCGTTTTCTGGGTCATTAAGGTCAAATGCGCCTTTGTAAAGAGTTTGGTAAGTTCCGTCGGGAAAGGCACGGACGATATCTCCGTTCACAAGAATCATGCAGTAGCTTCCGTCGGGCGAAGCGTCTGCAATGCTGAGGTCATTGTATTCTCCGAAATCGAACCGTGATTCCTCAATAATGAGAGGGTCGGTCTTATCTGCCGAAACAAGGCTTATCGCGCCGCTGTTGTCCTTATAAATGTATCTGATATTATTTTTGGTAACGTTCAGAGCCTTTATGGGATTGAGCTGCTGAGGAGGAAATTCATCGTCCCGATAGTCGTATCGGCATATCTCACGGATAAAGCGTCCGTTCTCATCAAATGCAAGGATAAGAGCCATTTCGGTAAGATACGCGTCACGGCTCGTTACCGCAACGCTGGCGTAAAGCTTTCCCTGCTCGTCAAAAACAGCCTGTCTGAATTCCGCACGGCCGTCAAAGCCGAGCTTGTCCGCTTCAAGGATATATCTGACCTTTTCGTCATTTTCAATGCAGTAAAGCCGAGTGTAATTATCGCATACGGCTTTTAATTCGCCGATTTCAGTATTGCCGGCGGTGTAAAATGACGGCATCGAAAACCAGACTTCCGAAAGACCGCCGTAATTGTGGTCGGACATTAAGAAAAAGCTTAGCGCGGCAATAATGCCTATGATAAGCATCGCCGCCCCGAGCTTGTAATTCTTTAATATCTTTTTTAATGACTTTATCAATTTCGCCCACTCCAGTATCATCTCATAATCTTTTGTTAAAATAATTATAACAAAAGATTATTTTGCTGTCAATATTTTTTATAAAATTGAAAAAGTTGAGTTCTATTGACATAATTGTTATATGAGTTCGATTTTTGACCTCTGCATTTATGCAAAACTTCCTTTGACACAAAGATATAAAAGCGGTATAATAAGATTAAGATGAGTGGCACTATGCGTAAATCCGATCGCATAGTGCCGCTTTTTTATTTTATACTTTTGAAAGGAAGAGGAAAATGGAAAACATACGGCAGAATAAAATGTCGGAAACTCCCGTAAAAAAACTTATGATATCAATGGGAGTTCCGATGATAATCTCAATGGTCTTGCAGGCTGTCTACAACATTGTTGACAGCGCGTTCGTTTCAAATATGCAGCAGAACGGCGAGGCAGCGCTCAACGCACTTACGCTTGCATTTCCATTGCAAATACTAATGGTCGCGGTGGGTATCGGAACGGGTGTCGGAGCGAACGTGCTCACGGCGCAGAATTTCGGACGAAAGGACAGCGAGAATGCGAACAAAGCGGCAGGAAACGCTGTTTTTCTCGCGCTTGTGATATATATTGTGTTTCTGCTGTTCGGAATTTTCGGAGCAAAGGCTTACATCGGCTCGCAGACGAATAATCCGCTGATACTTGCAATGGGAACGGACTATCTTTCGATATGCTGTATATTCTCATTCGGAATGTCTTTCTTCGCGGTTTATGAAAAGCTTTTGCAGGCAACGGGACATTCGCTTTATTCAACTATCGCGCAAATTGCAGGTGCGGTGACGAACATCATTCTCGACCCGATATTGATCTACGGTCTTGGAGCATTTCCCGAAATGGGCGTAAAGGGCGCGGCTTATGCGACTGTTATCGGACAGATAGTGTCGTTTGTATTGGCGCTGATATTTCATATAAAAGTGAACAAAGCGTTTTCAAACAAGCTTCGTTATTTCGTGCTGTCGCGAAAGACTATTTTTCAGATATATGCGGTCGGACTGCCTGCAATAATCTCTCAGGCGCTCATTTCTGTGATGACATACGGACTTAATCTTATTTTGGGCAGTATCGGGGAAAATGCCGTTACGGCTTACGGACTTTTTTATAAGATACAGCAGTTCCTGCTCTTTGCGGCGTTCGGTATGCGTGATGCGATAATGCCGATAACGGCGTTCAGCTTCGGAATGGGTGACAAGGGCAGGATAAAAGATTGCGTTAAGTACGGACATATTTACACGGCGGTGATAATGCTGTTCGGATTTGTGCTTATCGAAGCGCTGGCTGTTCCTTTCACGGCTATGTTCGGACTTGCAGGCGAAACGAGTGAGCTTTGCATAAGCGCGATGAGGATAATCTCTTTCAGCTTCGTATTTGCAGGGATAAACATTGCATTTCAGGGCATTTTCCAAGCTATCGGCGGCGGGATACAGTCATTGATAATTTCCGTGTGCAGGCAGGCTTTGTTCATATTCCCGTTTGCAATATGGTTTGCTCAGATAGCAAAAGCTTCGCACGAAAAGACATTTCTGATGTGGTTCATCTTCCCGATAGCGGAAGTTCTGACGGCGGTCGTTTCAATTTTTATGTTCATAAAAGTTTACAAGAAAAGAATAGAAACAATTGAGGCAAACAAGGAATAATACTAATCTCTGATCAACCTATAGACAAATCCTCGGCTATAATAAATCCACTCGGCGTCTAACTCCCTTGCAAGGCGACAAGCCTTACTGCGGTCGTTATCCTTGATTGGATTTATTCTATCTGTCGTCTTTGTCTATAGAACGATCAGAGATTAGTATAACTTGCTCGAAAAAGCTTGATTTTTTGCCCGTTTAAAGTTATAATTACAGTATAACTTTTTATAAGGGTGAAAAACAAAATGGAATTTTTCTATCATTTCGTAATTATAGCATTTATCTTTGCCTCGGGGTGCATTATCGGCTGGGGAATAGAAGTTATATACCGACGGTTCGCGCCGACGAATAAGGAGCATGTCTGGATAAACCCCGGCTTTCTGACAGGTCCGTATCTTCCGCTTTACGGCTTCGGGCTGACGGCGCTTTACCTTATGGCGAGCGCGGAAAAATACATACACATCGAGTCGCCCGTTGTGCGGAAGATAGTGCTTATCCTTGTGATGTCGGTCGCAATGACAGTGATAGAGTATATCGCAGGTGAAATTTTCATCGTGCGTATGCGAATAAAGCTTTGGGATTATTCGACGCGGTGGGGAAACTACAAGGGCATAATCTGTCCGCTGTTTTCGTTCTTCTGGGCGGTGCTCGGAGCGGCTTATTACTTCTTTATCCACCCGCATATACTGTCGGCGCTTGAGTGGTTCTCGCGGAATCTGCTGTTCTCGTTCTGCATCGGATTTTTCTACGGAGTTTTCATCATCGATGTTTGCTATTCGTTCAATCTCGTGGCGAAGATCAAGGAATTCTCCGAGGAAAACGAGATCGTCATCAAGCTCGAAGAGCTCAAGCTCCACATTCGCCGTTCGGCAAAGGAGCGAAAGGAAAAATACAACTTTATGCTTGCGCTCGCTTCGCAGACTCCGCTTTCCGAACATCTTCGCACATATTTTGAAAAGCTTTCCGAAAATGAGAAGCTTGCAAAACTGAACGAAAAGGTCAGAGAGAAGATCGAAGAGAAAAAATCGGAGAAGAAATAAAAAAGGAACGCAGCCGTCCCGAATATGGGACGGCTGCGTTTTTATGGTTTTTCAGTCAGAGCAGGTTAGGACTTCATTCCTGTCTTGTAAGCATCGATCATCTTCTTGCTGATGTGTCCGGAACGGCAATCGCCGAGGCTGCGTCCCCGAACATACGTAAAATCATGATTTGCGCCTGTTTTCAGTTTTATCTCAAGCTTCATGCATTCCTTGTTTCGGGGAATGACGTTTATCCTGTCTATCACGGTCAGGACCATTTCATCAATTTCTTCATGAGTCATATCTCTGTCTGGGCTGTACATTTCCCTGAAATATTTTTCTATCTTTTCAAGCTCACGGGCATAATCATCTGATTCCATAGCTTTTTTCTCAAGTGCGAAAATATCTTCTTCAAGCTCGCTGATTGTGATGTTGGAAGCGTCATTTCTCTCTTTAAATTCCGATTTTGAGATCATTCCGTCGGTATAAATATCAAGAAGCTTTTCACGCTTGGCTTTTTCCTTTTCAAGCTTTGCTTTGAGCAGGTCAAGCTCTCGGCGTGTATTTGCGGAGGTGTCGGCTTCACGGTAAATTTTCAGAAATGCCGAAACATAATCTTCGATATTCTCGGAGATGTTCTTGAAATGCTCGGAAAGCATTTTGTATAGATCCTCTTCAAGTATTGAGAACGATGCGCAGGCTTTTGCTCCGAAGCGGCGCTTTTCGCTGCATATCCACTGATAGATAGGCTTGCCCTTTGAAACGCTGTTGGAATAGCTTGTCCGCCAGTAGGCTTTGTCATCTGCGGCACACCATATCTTTCCCGTGAAAACGCTTTTGTCCTTCAAAGAACGCTCACGGGATTTTACAACTGCGCTTCTCGCCTTGAATATTTCATTGCATTTGTCCCAAAGCTCCTCGCTGACTATTGCGGGCACGATCTCGCCCGTTTCGTCCTTGTACATCACCCATTCTTCTTCGGGGAGAAAACGCTGTTCTTTGGTGCGGTAGTCAACTACCTTGACCTTATTTCCGCAGTAAAAGCCTTTGTATTTGGGGTTCTGAATTATACCCGAAACGGTGTTGTGGTGTATTCGTGTGCCGTTTCTTCCACGGTAGCCCTTGTTGTAAAGCATATCCTCGATCTTGCGGACACTGTATCTGCCTGTTGCATATTCCTCAAATATGAGCCGCACCATTTCGGCTTCGCTTTCATTTATTACAAGCTTGCAGTCACATTTGTCATAGCCGAAAATGCGGTTGTTGCCCATTACATTTCCGCTTTCGATAGCACGCTTATGTCCCCAGCGGACACGCTCGGAGAGCTTTCGTACTTCATCGGCGGCAATGCTTGACATTATGGTCAGGCGAAGCTCGCTGTCCGTATCAATGGTGCAGATGTTGTCATTCTGAAAGAAAACGCCGACTCCCGAACGGAGAAGCTCACGAGTATATGTTAAGCTGTCGATAGTGTTACGGGCAAATCGGCTGACCTCTTTGGTAAGCACAAGATCAAAAACGCCTGCTTTTCCGTCCTCGATCATTCGCATAAAATTAACACGGTTGACAGCGTTTTCGCCTCGGACACGGTCAACATAGCCTTCAACGTAAGTCCAGTTTTTGTTGCTTTTTATAAAATCCGTGAAATAGGTTATCTGATTTTCAATGGAATTTTCCTGCTCTTCTTTGGTGGTTGAAACACGGGCATAAAAGGTCACTCTGAGATCAAGGTCAAAAATGGTTTTCTGCTCGTATTTCATTTTATTGGCGGTTTCGTATATATCCATAACGCCCTCCTGTATGTATCATATATTGATGTTACCATACCAACAATGATTTGTCAAGATATTTAGGTGCATTTTATGTAAACAGGGCAGGGAAGAGCCTGCCCATAATTATGCCGAAAGTTTTTCGATCATTGCGATCATTTTGTTGCATTTGGCAAGGCTGATCTTTCCCTGCTTGTGGAGTATCATTGTCCAGGCTTTCAGGGTCAGTTTTTTCAGATATAGTTTATCCGCTTTTTCGTCTGTTGTCATATGCATTCCTCCTGATGTTAGTTTTCTCCTATTAAGGAAAATTTATTCTGTTTGATATTGTTGTAGTCTGTTTTTTCTATCGGGAATAACCATTATATATCTTTTGGTATTCCCGTTCTTTCTGTTGTTCAAACATTCGCCTTTGTTCCTCTGCTCTCCTGCGATGTTCCTCACGCATATCCATATATGCAATCTCCGCATTTCTCTCCGCTGTGGGTTTAGGCTCTGCCTTGTATGTACCGTCCTCCTGCGGTTCAAGTCCGTTGTGATAATTCTCAATCTGAATGCGAAGCTGTTCCTGTTCACGAATCCTGTCATAATCGGATTTAAGAAAATCCTCCAGATACGCAAGCGACATTTCCGCATTTGCACGTTCTTTTGATGCTCTGCCCATTTCTTCGGCAAGGCGGTCAAGCTGTTTAAGGTCATTACGGAGCTTGTCCTTCAGCTTTGGCAGCCAGTTTTCCATATGAGTATTCCAACCGCCGATACCTCCGATTTCGGCAAGTTTCCAATGCAAATCCTCCAACCGCTTCTGCTGTGCTTCATCTCTGTTCTCTGTTTTCAGCAAACGGGCATATTCATCGCCCAAATAGTCCAGCGTTTTCAGCTTTTCTTTTTTCTCCGCACATTTGAAATACCTGTATATCGCATTATCCTCTTTCCGATTTGAAGCCGTAAAAAATTTTTTCATATCATTAAGAGAATGAATATGATTGCTGTGGATAAAATTCAGCACCTCGAAAGACTTTTTTACCTCAGCATAGGTCGGATAATGAATTACCGGTGCACGATAAATATCAAGCTGCCGCTCACGAATGCCGACAGCAATTTCAACCTAAAAACCGATAAACGCACTTATCTTTCTGCCAACAAATTCATTCTGCTTGTTGTTTATCCTCTGAATTAACATTTGATAGGAATAACCATATCCCAATTTTGAAATGCAGCAGCCGTATTTCACGCCTTTCGGTTTTGCGATAAGTCTGCTTTCATTGGTAAAGGTGTAACCGCTTTCTTTCATTTTTTCGATAAGCGAATAAATGTCCGTAACATCATCACTATGGATAAGCCTGTCAATGGTATCAGCCATTTTAACTTTCTACGAATATCCTTTCTTACGGGATCATGTTCCTTGTAGCCGATAGTGCTGTTTCTCTTTGGATTCTTGATGATGTCAAGATTATGCTCAATGCAAATTTCATCGGAACGCTTTCTGATGAACTGCAGGGATTTCATATTACTGTGCCAACGAATCCCGTCAAGGTCATACGGACAAACGGCGATGTGATTATGAACGTGATCGGTATTAATGTGAGTGCTGACGATTATCGGTCGATTCTCTCCGAAAATGCTTTTTGCCCACTCAACACCGATGCGATGTGCCGCTTCTGCCGAAACGCTTGAATCGAAAGACTGTGTATATGAGTGGATTCGGATATTTCTTTTTCCGCTGTTTTTTGAAGAACAGCATTTTTCAAATTCTTCATTATTGTACTTTTCAAATATTTCTTTGAAATTATCGTAAGCAGTTTCAAGGTCATCACCGCAGCATATTCCCGTGACATATTTCATTTCTTCATTTTTCTCGGGATTCAAGATGTACTTCAAATGAGCTTTCGGAGTTGTATGAATTGCAGTATGCTTGACATAAGCCAAATCACAGTACCTCGTATGACAGCGGTTTCAGATGTTTGGCAATGCTTCTGCTCATTTCATTAAGCTGCTTTCTCAGATCACTGACATCAGACAAATACACCGCCTTATTTGAATTCACCACCGTGGCAATTTGGTTGATGTTGTTTCCGATTTTCTTAATATCGGAACGAAGTCCGAAAATATCGGCGGTGTTGTAAAGCACCACCTGACTGTTTACGGCAGAAGTCCTCAAAAATCTGCTGACGGTCATTCCTGCGGCAGCGGCTTTGCGTCTGATCTCAGATGCTTCTTCCTCCGCTGCCCGAAATTTCATAATTGTAGTTCTGTTCATAATTCCTACCGTCTATATCTATGGATATACTTATATAAGGACTATGACTGCGAAATCCGTCTGAATTTGGGTACACAAATTCTATGCTTGCTAAATCATAGCAGCCACCTCCTCCGCAAAAATCATGCGACTCTCCCGATTATCCGCAACTTGATTGCAGATATTTGCAACAGTTGCGGATATTACTTCTTATCCTGTCCGAATATGTTCTTAAAAATGTTATTCTGTTTCGGTGTGTTTGGTTTTTCGGATTCCCGAAGCTGCTTTTTCAGCTCGGCTATCTCATTTCTGAGCATTGCAATTTCATCGTCCTTTTGGGATAGCGTGGACGTAAGATCTGCTATTTTTTCATCGCATTCCCGGAGCCTGTACATCTGATTTTGGCAGCTCTCGGCTCTTGCTTCGCTGATACTGCTCAGCTCCTCATTTTCGGTTTTAAGCTTGGCTTTTTCCTTTTCAAACTCGATTTCCATAATCTTGTACAGAGCTTCGGCATCGGAGCATTTCTTCTTGTAATCCTCACATTCCTGCGTAAGAAGGGAAACGGAGTCTGCATATTCCTTGTTTTCCTTTTTGAGATACTCGATAACAGCTTTATAATCGGACATTTTTGAAGCCAATTCATCACGCTCTGCCTTGAACCTCTCGTTCTCCGAAACTATTTCTTTATTCTTTTTAAATAGATAATAATTACGTTCATCAAGTGCCTTGTAGCTTGCTTTCTTGGGCTTCAGAAGGTTCACCGCAAAGGGATCAAGGTCAGTAACGTTTCCCTTATTCTTTGAAATATGCCCTTCAAGTTCAGCTGCATATTTTTTGATTTTTGCATATACAGCCTGATGGGAAACTTGAAAGGTTTTGCAAAATTCACTGATTCTCATTTTTCACTCCCATTTTGAAGCTGATACCAACAGGCATTAAAAAATGTTGATACCACAAACGTTGTCTTTTAATACCACTGCCGATATTGGCGTTAATATGGGGCATTTTTCATACCACTTTATTGGCTCTATTTCTGCCCCATATCAGCACCACTTTTCTTGTGGCTTCAAATATCCCCTGTTCCGATACCAACTTTTCAGCTTCATTTCAGCCTATTTTTGAAGCTGATACCAAAACAGCGGGATTTTGAAGTCATACCACCTTGAAAAAAGTAATACCACTTGACGAAAATCTCACATTTCAAGAAAATCATCATCAACGAAATCTTCATTTTCGTCAAAATCGGAGTTTGCGGAATTTTCGGAATTGTCATTTTTCAGAATTTCCTTATTTGCAGTATTTTCGGAATTTGTAATTTCGGCAGAAACAGTTTCCTGTTCAAAATCCGAATTCTTACAAACTGTGCCGATCTCCTCTCTAACGATTTTCCTTATCCCGTCAAAAAGCGTTTTACGATTATTCTCATTTTCCGAAAATGAGATAAGTGCAGCCACAATTGTATTTGAATAGCTCATATCGGAGCTTTTCAGAGTGTCATAGGCTTTTCTGTGGTCGGGCTTGTCCAGATTAAGCCTGAGATTTGTTGTCTTTACCATCTGCACACTTCCTCAGCTTTCTCTTTGCCTGACATTCATAGCCTTTTGCATTTGCACAAATATCTGTGATGAACGTTGTGTTGGGCGGATTGACATTGTGATTGTTCATTACAACTGCTCCGCCGCCTACCACATAGAGCTTCATCAACCGGGAATTGTAATCGTACTTGTAAAGGGCATTTAGTATGCTCTTGCAGTATTCCTCGGCACAATATCTCATTACATTTTCATATTCCTGCGGAAGTTCCTGCTCTGTATTCATCAGAAACTTTTTGATGATGCTCTCGTCAATGTCCTCATGGAATTTGTTCATAAGAGCATTGCGAATTTCTATCACGCACTTTTCTACTCCCAGCTTTTCGGTACGGCAGCTGTCGGTTATTACCTTGTGGTCGATGACTTTCATAATATTCATCGTCCCGTTTCCAATGTCGGCTATCATATTCACTTCGCTCATATCCTTGAGCCTGTCATACACCGCACAATATCCCTGCGGATAAACTGAAATGCCCTCGATATGAACGCTGTACTGCTTGTTGTTGTAGATGAAATCCACATTCTCATTCTTCATCATATATTCGGAAAATCTGTCACGCTGCTCCGAATACCACATAAGTGGAAGTCCGACAGCAAGATGAACGTTCGCTTCTGTAATTCCTGCAAGGGACAATTCCTTGCCGATTCCGTAAAGAGTGAGGTAGTAGTTATCCATATCTGTGGTCTTGTCCGCTGTGAAGGACTTGTGATTTTCGCCGATACAGATGAACTTTCCATCGTATTCAAGAAGCTCCTTCTTGAATGGCGGCTCGATGTCATGCACCCTTACGCCCGATGCCGTAACCGTATTGGCGGTTTTGAGATTTCCATAACCGTGGTCGATGCCTATGATAAAAGTGTCATTAAACCTGATCATTTGTTTTTCCTCCTTGGATAATTTTATTTTTCGTTTGTCCTCTCCAGCTCCGCAATCCAATCAAGAAATTTCTCCCGTCTGATGAATTTACGCTTGCCGATGCGGATAACGGGAATGTCCTCACGATTGAACAGGGAGTATGACATAGAACGTGAAAATCCCATATCCTGCAAATCTTTTGCGGAGAGAATTTCGGGCGTGTGCTTTAAATCCTCACTCATATTTTTCACCACCTTTCTGCTTTCGATAATTCAATTATACAACATTTTTTTCAAAAAGCTCAAAATAGTGGTGTGACCGAGTACCACTCGATTGATAACGTCCAATCAATCACATAAGAACTGATTGGTTTTACTGATTGAAATTGACATTCGGGTCTTAATGTGATATACTATTATATAATGAACAAGCAATACACAATCATAAAGATACATCACTGATTGGAGGACAACAAATGAACGTAAAAAACATAAACGCACAGAATCGGACAGCGGCTATCGGGGTCAGCTTTGATGTCCCCAATGAAAAAGAAGTCATTGTTATCGGCAGTCCCGAAAATCTTAAACATTATTTCACTATGGGTATCGTTTCCGATGAAATAGAGGTGCGCACACGAAAGCTCGGCAGCCTTGTGGAAGATATGAACGAGCTTGCCAAAGGTGACTATGACGGCAAAATGGACACTATGGCTGAATGCTCCAACGGTCTTTGTGGAATAATCAGTGAAGGACAGGGCAACAAATCTGCGGAAGAATATATAAATACCCTCACCGAAATGTATGATGATTCCGGCAAGGGCAATATGATTCTTAACTTTATGATATTTTCGATTCTTACAAACTATCGGTATAATCACAAGACATTGAGTACAGAATGGCATATGTTCAATTCAACTATGAAAAAGTCGGCGGCACGTTTTGCGGAACAGTTTAACACTTGTGTTTCGGATATGCTTATGCCTTTCCGTAATCTGCCTACGCTTGACGGAGGTAACGTGAGATATTGGGATATTTCCGAACAGCTCAACGATGCTCCCACTGACTTAACTATACATATCTACTATACCCACAACAACGGAACGTGGCAGACAGGATATGTAGCCGAAGATTCTTTTCTCGCTATACTCCGTATATACTGCGATATTCTCAAGCAGTCAAACCGCATTATTTCCAACTGTCCAATCTGCCGCAAGCTCATTGTAAAAAGTAAGCAGACTGAGTCCGATTTCTGTTCGGAGGAGTGCAGACTTGTAAACAAAAACGAGTGGACAAAGGAAATACGGGCAAAGAACGCCGGGAGTGATGTTCAGAGGACCTATGACATTTTCTATACAACGGGCAATAATCTGAAACGCAAGCTGAAAAAGGACGAAGCCAAGCTGAATGAGTTTGATGCTTATTTCAAGGATATGCGTAAAAAGGCTCTTGCTTTGAAGAACAGCGTTAATGATGACAGTCCCGATACAGAACTTAGGGAGTATAGAGAGAAGATTCGGGAGATGACTGATGAAATTGTGAACTTTGCCGATGAGCTAAATGATGAGATCAAGGATGAGAGGTATAGGACGAGTTCAACTATAAGTTAACAGGTTTACAGTTAAATAGCCGCAAGCGTGGAAAAGGTATATACCTTTTCGGAAAAACTATGTACAGCTTTTGCTGCTGCTTGACTGGTTTTTGTATTTGGGGTATAATGGAATAAATTACTGTAAGCAATTTTGAGGTGAACTCAATGCCATTAACAATAGCAATATGCGACGATAACGAAGATCAGATAAAAGAGTTGCGGCGGCTTCTCGGAGAATGGTCCGCAGACAAGCCATTTGCACTCAATATAGATGAATACATCAGTGCGGAAAGCTTCCTGTTTTCCTATCCCGATAAGCCTTGCAATCTTATCCTGCTGGATATTGAAATGAAGCGGCTGAACGGTATGGAGCTTGCCCAAAAGCTGCGTTCGGACGGGAATATGTTGCCGATAATTTTCATCACAGGATATTCCGAATATATGAGCGACGGTTACGAAGTCGAAGCTCTTCATTATTTGCTGAAGCCAGTTGACAAATCAAAGCTTTTTGCAGTACTTGACCGATACATAAAGCGGCATACTCCCGAAAATGAGATAATGCTTGCCTGCGATGAGGGCAGTATTCATGTTTCGCCCGATATGGTCGTTTTCTGCGAAGCTGTGGGCAAGAAAACTCATGTGCGTTTGCGGGATAATGTCATTGTCTGCAATTCGGGGATAAGC
>CALANW010000070.1 GCA_937926145.1 uncultured Ruminococcus sp.
TGCTGCACTTTATAAGGGTAAGCGAAAGCTTTGGGTCAACAAGGCATATGCTTTAACTCATGACTGGCAAACAGCAGAAGATATGGTCAGTGATTCGTTTGTTAAGCTTATTGATAAGATCGAACTTTTACGAAGCCTTGACTGTTACAAAGCGACCGCTTATGTTGTCATTACTATTGAAAACACCTGCAAAACTTATCTTTCACAAAATTCCAAGCACGGGTCCTATGTTGATTATTTTGCAGAATCGGGCATGGATCAAGTCAAAAGTGACTTTTCAACCGAAAATGCTGTTATGGACAAACTGGATCTGGAGCTTGCAAAAGCTGCAATAGAAAAGTTGAATGAAAGTGAAAAGGATTTTATTGTAAAAAGCTATTTTGAGCGTCTTGACGACCATGAGATATCAAGGCAGACAGGTATGAAATACAATAATATCCGTACATATCGCTGCAGGCTGGTAAACAAGATAAAAAAGCTTTGCCAAAAAGAAAGTGAGGGCAAGTTCAATGGCTGACCGCAAACTAATGGAAGAATATGAAAACTCTGTAATGAGCCTTGCTGTATCCGAAATGCTTGAAGAATTCGGAAAAGAGCTTGAAGAAGAATATAAGAATATGGATGACATTCCTGACAACCCGGAAGCAGGAGAAAAATTTTATAAAGCTCTTGACAGGGAATACAGAAAAGGCAGGATCCGTTCATTTGGCAAAAAGGCTGCAACATTCGGGAGATACGCCGTAACAGTATGTGCTGTTATAATTGTATTCTTTTCAATATCTGTAGTCTCGGTTGATGCACTGAGGATCAAATTTCTGGATTGGCTCACAAATATTCACTCCACGCATACGACATATAACGACAGTTATAGCATCAATGATGTAATATCACCGGGTTATCTCCCTGACGGATATAGCTTACAGTCATACAATAAAGATGGTACGCTCACAACGCAAAAATTTGTAAACGACAATGGCAAATCAATAAGTATTATAATAAGTACAAATATTTCCAATTCCAGCAATGTAGTTATAAATACCGATAACGAGTCCACCTATTCAGAATTTATTGATGTTAATGGCAATGCTGCAGTCTATACTTCAAAAGATGGTGGTTCTTCACTAATGTGGATTGATAATAATACCTCATTTTTCATCACCTCAACCGATGATACAATAACTAAGGAAACACTTGTTAAAATTGCACAATCTTTAAAATAATATGTTGCAATCCTAAATGTTTATAGTTATATAATTATAAAAATATTTAGGAGGTCATCATTATGATGAAAAAAGTTATTTCATTTATCACCGCATTAAGTATTAT
The DNA here is from genome assembly GCA_937926145.1 of uncultured Ruminococcus sp. Classification (GTDB taxonomy): domain Bacteria; phylum Bacillota; class Clostridia; order Oscillospirales; family Ruminococcaceae; genus UMGS363. Next base: position 1,327 of record CALANW010000070.1, read on the forward strand.
CGGAACAATGTCATTTGCAACATATGCTTATGACGAACCAGTACAGCCTGTTGCTCCCGCCTCGTCATATGGAGTTATGCCTCTTTATGACAATGTAAATTATGTTGCATCCGGAATAGATATCAACGAAAGCAATAAAGCAATCTGCACCGGTTCATATTTCCTTTACTCCACAAAAAAATCAGTTATTACAATGACACTTATGAAATCCACCGATGGCGTATCAAACTGGACCCCAGTTGAATCATGGTCTCAGACCAGCACCTCACAGGATCCTGCCGGATTTGTAAAAACAAGCACAAGTGCATTAAGCTCTTCATATTATTATTGCAACTATGTACAGGTTCAGGTATATAACAGCAGAAACAATGTTATTGAAACAGTAACCTGTTTCTCTAATCCCTGCCATCTGTAATGCTGCCGTTTCTTGAAGTAATTGACGACGCAGATACACGGGATTACTTCAACAAGCTGTATAAAGAATATCATCAGATGATGTTCTTATGCGCTCTTAACATTCTGAAAAATCAGCATGATGCCGAAGATGCTTTACAGCAGGTATTTCTAAAATTATGGAAATATATGGATAATGTTCAAAAGGTCTCACCCGCAAAAATGAGAAGTTATCTTTATATGACAACCAAATACCACTGCTTCACCATTCTTAAAAAGAATAAAAGCATCACAACTGTAAGCATCAGTGAATTTCCCGACCTTGAGCCGATGGTTGAAAGCAATCCTGAGATCATTGCAATCAAGGATTACGATAACCGCATGCTTCTGGAAGCCTTAAATAAGCTTCACCCACGATACAGACAGATAATTCTTGATAAGGCTATCCTTCACCTAAATGATGAACAGACTGCCGAGCATATTGGCATTAAAGCAACATATGTAAGAGAATGTCTGTCCCGTGCAAGAGCATCTCTGCGCAAATGTTACTTGGAACTATTAACAGGCGAACGGCATATTCATTAAATAAAAAAGCTCCATTTCAAACCTTTCGGTGTGTTCTGCCGAATGATTTTTTAATGGAGCTTTTTATTTTATAACAATACTGTTTTTACCTTCGTTTAAACTTTATATTTGACTGCTGCACACTAATTTGATATAATATGCCTACCCCAAAAATCAAGGCGAAACAAGTCTCAATCAGATAATGTCAATTATACACTCGGATTTGTGATACATGTAACTATCACCTATCTTTTCTTTCATAATTAACAAAATTATTTTCTTCAGGCTCATAACCTGCTGCTTCGATATTTTCCAGCATAGTATTATCCATAAAATCAAGCACATCATTCATCTGCTTGGCGATTTCAGGTGTCAATTCGGAACTGTATTCCTCGTAAACTCCCATACCGCTGTTTTCAAAGGATAACGGAATAACTTTCTGATTGTCATAATCAACCCTGAGATCAATTCTTGGATCATACATAAGGTCACCGTTCTGCTCATAGGTCTGACAAATGGTAAGAACATCGCCATTCATTTCAACGTGAAGATCTTCCATGCCGGGAACATTGTATTTTATGTGCTCACTGTCCCCTTCCATAATTTCAGGAAACATATCTGCAAGACGCTCAAAGACCTCTTTCTGCAGCGTATCATCTGTCATTTCAAACTTTGTCAGCTGGAGATGCACTTCTTCGATCTCTGTTTCGGCTTTCAGAAGCTCTTCTGCCTTTGAGAACGGCTTGTCCACATCTGCTTCCATCTGTTTAAGCTCCGACCTCATAGTTTCATTTGAGCTTTTCAGATCTTCGATGCTTTTCTGCATGTTATTGATGCAGTTATCCAGTCGGATAATATTACCCACATCGGTTTCGGGATTCATATCGCAGTAATGATGCTTTTCACCGTCAAGGCAAGCCTTAACGTGCTTTGAGAGAACATCAAAGAATACCGACAGCTTGAAACCTCTGTATTCTCCCACATCAAACATCTTCCCCTCCGCTATCTTTGCAGCATTTGCGGAAATGAGCGATTTCAGCTTCGTACCTGCTTCCTTGCGGTCGTTATATACATCACCCATAAGCGTAATAGGGTAGGTTTCCTTACCGTCCACATCAACAAACTTCGGAGTGTTGCTTGCTGTATCAAAATCTTTCTGAAGATGCTGTATTACAAGCTCATTTGTGCGAAGTTTTTCGGGAATTTTTATACGGATATTATCCTGAAGCTCATAGATATGCTCGGAATATCGTGATTTTTCCATTTTCAAATCCTTTATGAGAGCTTGAAGCTCCATCTCACGCTTTATCAAAGGATTGCCCACCCAAACAAGAGAGCTTAAATCAACTCAAAAATAATAGTGTATATCTACACCCTTTTCCGTCGATATGTATATCTTCTC
>CALANW010000071.1 GCA_937926145.1 uncultured Ruminococcus sp.
TTATTGCTTTTTTGCACAATCTTTTAATAAATTTATTGTAAAATCTTGAAAAAATAGCAGAAATGTAATATAATATTTTTATTATCGAAATACTATGGAAAATTTTTTCATCTTTGAATATTTTTAAGGAGAGTTGAATATATGAGATTAGTTACACGCTCGGATTTTGACGGTCTTGCCTGCGGAGCATTGCTCAAGGACGTAGGCGTTATCGATTGCTGGAAGTTCGTTCACCCGAAGGATCTTCAGGACGGACTTGTTGAGATCACAAAGGACGACTGCCTTGCAAACGTTCCGTTCGTTGAGGGCTGCGGACTTTGGTTCGACCACCATTCCAGCGAATTTGAAAGAAATCAGCTTGAGGGAAAATTCGTCGGCGAAAGCAGACTTACACCCTCCTGCGCGCGTATCATCTACGATTACTACGGCGGCGAGGAGCGTTTCTCGCACTATGACGAAATGATGGAAGCCGTTGACAAGGTCGACAGCGGTCATCTTACAAAGGAAGAAATTCTTCACCCCGAGGGCTGGATACTTATCGGCTTTCTTATGGACCCAAGAACAGGTCTTGGAAGATGGAGAAACTTCACCATTTCAAACTATCAGCTCATGGAAAAGCTCATCGACTGCTGCCGCACGATGAACACCGAGGAGATACTTGCTCTCCCCGATGTCAAGGAGCGTATCGAAGTTTACAACGAGCAGACCGAGAAGTTCATCGAAATGGTAAAGGCTCACACACGCGTTGAAAAGGACGTTATCATCTCCGACCTCCGCGGCGTTGACCCTATCTATTCGGGCAACAGATTCCTTATCTACAGCCTTTATCCCGAGCAGAACATCTCCGCTTGGATAGTAAACGGCAAGGGCGGCGCAGGCTGCAGTGCGGCTGTTGGCTACTCAATACTTAACAGAACATCGAACGTTGACGTTGGTCACCTTATGCTCAAATACGGCGGCGGCGGACACAAGGCTGTCGGCACTTGCCAGTTCAGCGATGCAAATATGGACACCGAACTCCCGAAGATGCTTGACGAGCTTGTCAACGGCGTAAAGGATTGAGAGGATACTATATAAAATGATAGAATACCGCTACGATACACAGCTTCTCATCGAGGGTACAGATCTTGACGAAGATAAGATCGATGAATACTTCCGTGAGAATTTCATCGGCGACAGTCTGCTCGCGGTCGGCGATGAGGAGCTTATCAAGATACACTACCACACCAACGAGCCGTGGAAAGTTCTTGAATACTGCGCAACGCTCGGCGAGATATATGATATCGTCGTTGAGGATATGGACAGGCAGTCAAGAGGGCTTAAAGGCTGAGTTAATGGTGCGTTAATGCATTTTTGCTGTCATATTGCTATAATCAAAGGATAGGATTAACTAAATTTTTAGGCTTTTTTTAGATAATTTTCATAAAATATTGACTTTTCCGAAAATAAGATATATAATTATCACAGTTAAAGTTCCCGAGTGTACTATATGTAAAGCAGGGAACGCAGTTCAAGCAATTTTTCAAGTTTTAAAGTTTTTATACGGCGGACGAAACGCTTGTATCAGAAATTGTATGGAGGAATCATTATGGCAAACAATGATAAGAAGATCACTTCCGAAGTTAAGAAGACCGATACTGCAAAGACTGTTGAAACTACCAAGACCGAAGCAGCAAAGACTGTTGCAGAGGCAAAGCCCGTTGAAGTAAAGCCGGAGGTAAAGCCTGCCGAAGCTAAGCCTGCTGAAGCAAAGGCTGCCGCTCCTGCTCCTAAGAATACAGAAGAAAAGAAGCCTGCTGAGAAAAAGGCTGAAAAGAAAGCTGCAGAGAAGAAGCCTGCCGAAAAGAAAGCACCTGCAAAGAAGACAGCCGCTAAAACAGCAAAGGCTGAAAAGCCTGCCGCAAAGACAGCTGAAAAAGCACCTAAGGCTAAAGCTCCGAGAGCACCTAAAGCTCCTAAGGTTTCGCCTTATCAGGCTGCTGTTGCAAAGGCACAGAAGAAGTTCTCAACTATCAAGACCGACCTCGTTAAGTATCCTATCGCTGTAAACATCGAACTCAACGGCTCTGCCGAGGGCGTATTCTATGTTTACCTCAGCGAAGCAGGAAAGCCTGATGTTGAACCTTACAGATACAATGACTATGATGTATATGTAAGAGTTGACGCAGATGCTTTCGACAAGATCCTTGACGGAAAGCTCAGCGTTTACAAGGCTCTCGCAGAGGGTTCTCTCCACGTTGAGGGTACTGTAAAGAAGGCTCTTATGTTCTTCCTCTCCGCATTCTAAGAGAGAAACCAAACACGCTTTTACAAGCGCCGCACTTCAATGTGCGGCGCTTTGTTATGTATTGATCCTGTTTCAGAATTGTAAATTGTGAAATAAAACAGGGCAGAATTACTATAAAATTTGCAAAAAGGCTTGCATTACGGCTTTAAATGTGTTATAATATATGTAACATTATAAAGAAAGGTCGGAAAGCTTCCGACCTTTTGTTTTTATAGTAAACTTTTTTGATCTATGAAGGGATTGATGAAATGTCAGGAAAAAACGCTAAAAGCGGAAAGGGCGGAAATACTATCGCCAAAGTTCATGATATGGTAATGCCTATCATTGACGAGCTGGGACTTTCGCTCTGGGACATCGTCTTTGAAAAGGAGGGCGCTTACTGGTATCTCCGCGTCTTTATTGACGGAAAGGACGACCTTGCAAGTATGGAGGACTGCGAGAATGTAACGCGTCCGCTGTCGAAGCTTCTCGATGAGCAGGACCCTATCGAACAGAGCTATATCCTCGAGGTAGGCTCGCCGGGTATCGGACGTGCGCTCAAAAAGGAGGAGCATTTCCAAAAGTTCCTCGAATGTCCGATAAGAGTTCGCTTTATCCGTGAAAATGAGAACGGCGAAAAGGAGATCATCGCAGCACTCAAAGCGTATGACAAGGACACTGTTACCGTTGCAAGGGACGGCGCAGAGGAAGTTATCAGGCTTTCCGATACTGCTTTCGTGAAGCTTGCCGATGACGAAGATCTCTTCGGAGATGATTTTGAAGAATAAACCTTTATATAAATTTAGGAGGAATCAGGAAAAATGAGAAAAACCAAAAAAGCACCTGAGATCAACAAGGAACAGCAGTTTATCAAGGATTTTTTTGAGGCACTTGAACTGCTTGCACAGGAAAACAACATCTCTGTTGACGTTCTTGCTGAGAAGATCAGCCAGGCAATACTTAAAGCCGTAAGAAAAGAATATGAATATTGTGACGACTTCGTTGTAAACATCGACCCCGAGCGTCAGATATTCGATGTCTGCGTTCTCAGAACCGTTGTTGACGATGAACCTATCGACCTCAACGAGATCAACATCGACGAAGCAAGAGCAGTCTGCGACCCGAACGCACAGCTCGGCGAGAGAGTTCCTTTCAAGCTTTCTCCCTCAAAGTTCGGCAGAATCGCAGCTCAGTATGCAAAGCAGTCTATCCGTCACGATATGAAGGAATTCGAGCGTGACAAAATTATGGGACAGTTCAAGGACAAGGTTCACGAAGCTGTTTCCGCTACCGTTCAGAAGATCGAACCTGCAACGGGAAACATCACACTTACGATCGACGGACACGAAGTTTATATGCTCAAAAAGGAACAGATACCCGGCGAAGTCCTCAAAGAGGGTCAGATCATCAAGGTGTATGTATGCGAGATCATCAACCCCGACAGACGTCCTGCCGTTAAGATCTCACGCCGTCACCCCGACCTTGTAAAGCGTCTTTTCGAGCTTGAAATTCCCGAAATTTATGACGGCATCGTTGAGATAAAGTCCATCGCAAGAGAAGCGGGTTCAAGAACCAAGATCGCAGTTGCTTCGACCGACCCGAACGTTGACCCTGTAGGCGCTTGCATAGGTCCAAAGCACTCCCGAATCGAAAAGGTCGTTGAAGAACTCGGCGGCGAAAAGATCGACATCATCGTTTATGATGAGGATATCACGGTATTCGTTGCTCACGCACTTGCTCCTGCCGAGGTCATCAGTGTTACAAAGGAAGAGGGCGAAGAGAAGAAGTGTACAGTTATCGTTCCGAACAACCAGCTCTCACTTGCTATCGGCAACAAGGGTCAGAATGCAAAGCTTGCTGCCCGTCTTACCGATTATAAGATAGACATAAAGCCCGAAGTTCCCACTGAATGATAAAACGGAGGTAGAATATGCCTGCTGTAAAAAAGATACCCATGAGAATGTGCATCGGCTGCGGCGAGATGAAGCCCAAAAAAGAGCTTATCCGCATCGTAAAATCGCCCGAAGGTGAGATCAGCCTTGACATTACGGGTAAAAAATCGGGCAGAGGCGCTTATATCTGCCGCTCCTGCGAGTGCCTTGAAAAAGCGAAGAAAGCAAGAAAGCTTGAAAAGTCTTTTTCCTGCCGAATCGACGAAGAGGTATATGCAAATATGGAAAGGGAGCTTTCGGAAAATGAATAACAAGCTTTTCGGACTCCTTTCGATGTGCAGAAGATCGGGGAGAATGGCGCTCGGGTTCGATATGTCCAAAGAATCCGCCGAAAAAGGCAAAGCGGAGCTGATAGTTCTCGCTTCGGATATCTCACCCAAGACGGAAAAGGAAGTTCGCTTCTTTTCCGATAAATACAGCGTCAAAACAGTTAAAACAAACTTTACAATAGATGATTTTTTTCACGGTATAGGGAAAAAAGTCGGTGTTATCGCAGTTTGCGACAAGGGGTTCGCCCAAAAGGCTGAAAGTCTTATCGGCGAGGATACCATAACAAAGAATTAACGGAGGTAATACAGCCTATGAGTAACGCAAAATCGCAGTCCAAACAGAAATTAAGTGATGTTGCAAAGGATCTCGGTATTTCCAATCAGGAGCTTATCGATTTCGTTGAAAATAAATTCGGAGAGGTAAAAAAAGCTGCCGCAAGCCTTACCGCTGACCAGCTCAATATCATTCTCGAAAATTACACACAGAATAATCAGGTGGAAAGCTTTGACGGTTATTTCGCAAAGAGAAACGAACCAAAGCCCGTTAAGAAAGAAGAGCCAAAGCAGGAAAAGAAGCCTGCAAAGAAAGATGCTCCAAAGGCTGAACAGCCTAAGCAGGAAGCTAAGAAGCCCGTTAAAAAGGAAGCCCCCAAGGCAGAAATCAAGCAGGAAGCTGTCAAGTCCGAACCCGTAAAGGCAGAAGCACAAAAGCCTCAGCCGAAGCAGGAACAGCCTAAGCCGCAGCCTAAGCAGGAAGCTCCGAAGCCTGCACCAAAGCAGGAAGTCAAGCAGGAAGCAAAGCCTGCTGTTCAGAACAATAAGAACGAGCAGAAGAACAAGGCTGACCGCTTCAACGCACAGCAGGCTCTCAAAAACAACGAGCAGAACAAGAATAAGAAGAACGAGCAGAAGCCTCAGCAGAACAAGGATCAGAACCAGAACAAGACCAAGCTCGATATCAAGTTTGCTGATGCTTCAAGCAATACAGTAGATCAGAAGCTTCACAAGGTCGATACAAGAGGTTCTTATGTCGAGATAGATAAGTACAATGAAAAGTACGAGAACATCGCTCCCGTTCAGAACGGCAGACACAAGGACAATTTCTCCAAGAAGCAGAAGCTTACACAGAAGTCCCAGCAGAGAAAACAGCAGCAGTATTCCAACAAGCACGAATCCGAGGCTGATAAGCTCCGCAGACTTGAACTCGAAAGAGCAAGAAAGCAGCAGCTCAAAGTTCTTATCCCTGATGAGATCGTCGTTTCCGAGCTTGCTTCAAGACTTAAGGTAACAGCTACCGAGGTTATCAAGAAGCTTATGGGTCTTGGCGAAATGTGTACTATCAATCAGGTCATCGACTTTGATACGGCTTCACTCGTTGCCGAAGAACTTGGCGCAAAGGTAGAAAAGGAAGTTATCGTTACTATCGAAGAGCGTCTTATCGATGATTCCGATGATGACGGCGAGGGCGTAGAGAGAGCACCTGTCGTTGTTGTAATGGGTCACGTTGACCACGGTAAAACTTCACTCCTCGACCATATCAGAAACGCTCACGTTACAGCTACCGAGGCAGGCGGCATCACGCAGCATATCGGTGCTTACAGAGTTAATTACAACGGCAAGGACATCACTTTCCTCGATACACCGGGACACGAAGCTTTCACTTCCATGAGAGCAAGAGGTGCGTCCGTAACCGATATCGCTATCCTCGTTGTAGCCGCAGACGACGGTATCATGCCGCAGACTATCGAAGCTATCAACCACGCAAAGGCAGCGAATATCCCGATAATCGTTGCTATCAACAAGATGGATAAGCCGGGTGCAAACCCCGAGAATATCAAGCAGCAGCTCACCGAGCACAACCTCGTTGTCGAGGAATGGGGCGGTGACGTTATCTGCGTTCCTATCTCCGCTAAGACGGGTATGGGTATTGACGAGCTTCTCGAAAATGTTCTTCTCGTTGCCGAAGTTGCAGAGTACAAGGCTAACCCGAACAGACTTGCAAAGGGTGCTGTTATCGAAGCGCGTCTTGACAAGGGCAGAGGTCCTATCGCAACTCTCCTCGTTCAGAACGGTACTCTCCACACGGGCGATATCATCATCGCAGGCACGGCTGTCGGCAGAGTAAGAGTTATGACCAACGACAAGGGCGAAGTTGTAAGCGAAGCAGGTCCGTCCTGTCCTGTTGAGATCACAGGTCTTGCAGAAGTTCCGTCCGCAGGTGACACATTCAACGCCGTTGAAGATGAGCGTCTTGCAAGAGAACTCGTTGAACAGCGTAAGCACGAAGCAAAGCAGGAGCAGTTCAAGCAGTATCAGAAGGTAACTCTTGACAACCTCTTCAGCCAGATCGAGCAGGGCGAGATCAAGGAACTTCCTATCATCGTCAAGGCAGACGTTCAGGGTTCTGTCGAAGCCGTTCGTCAGTCGCTTGAAAAGCTCTCCAATGATGAAGTCAGAGTTAAAGTTATCCACGGCGGCGTAGGCGCTGTTTCCGAGAGCGATGTTATGCTCGCAGACGCATCGAACGCTATCATCGTTGGTTTCAACGTTCGTCCTGACCCCGTTGCAGAGGAAAATGCAAAGCGTGACGGTGTTGATATCCGCCTTTACAGAATCATCTATGATGCGATTGAAGAGATCCAGACCGCTATGAAGGGTATGCTTGCGCCTAAGTTCCACGAAGTAAGCCTCGGACGTGTTGAAGTCCGTCAGGTATACAAGATCACGGGCGTTGGTACAGTTTCGGGTTCTTATGTTCTCAGCGGCAAGATCACAAGAAATGCCGAGATCAGAGTTGTCCGTGACGGTATCATCATCGCCGACGACAAGATGTCCTCCCTCAAGCGTTTCAAGGACGACGTTAAGGAAGTTGCCGAGGGTTACGAGTGCGGTATCACGCTTGAAAAGTTCAACGATGTCAAGGTCGGAGATATTTTTGAAGCGTATATGATGGAAGAGACCAAGGCAGAATAACTTATGTAAAGTTTTTCGGGAAAGCTGACCGAAGAAAGTTCGGTCGGCGTTTTCCACAACAGATAAAAAAGGAGTTTATATGCCTAATTTTAAAAATATGCGCCTTTCCGAAGATATAATGCGTGAGATCGCAGGCCTTATAAGAGAGCGCGTCAAAGACCCAAGAGTAAACACAATGGCGACTTCCGTTGTCAGAGTTGAGCTTTCGGGCGACGGCTCGCACTGCAAGGTCTTCATCTCCAGCTTCAACGGAATGGAAGATGCTGAAAATGCCGTAAAGGGACTTCAGAACGCTTCGGGTATGCTCCGACGTGAGATAACCAACAAGCTCCATATCAGAAGATGCCCCGAGCTGCATTTTATCCCCGATAATTCTATCGAACATTCGGCAGAGATCTCACAGATGCTTCACGATATTCTTCCTGCCGAAGATAACGATACAGAAGAAACCGATAACGAGACCGAATAAAAAGGTTGTGATGTTTTGCAGATAAATTTTGAAGAAGCAGCGGAATTTCTCCGCGAAAACGACTGTTATCATATCCTTACCCACGCAAGTCCCGACGGCGACACGATAGGTTCAGGCTTCGGACTATGCGCAATTCTCCGAAAAATGGGCAAGAAAGCTAATGTTTACTGCTCCGATGAGCTTCCGAAGCGCTATGACTTTATGTATGAGGGTTATGAGCCGCAGGATTTCGAGGTAAAGACCGTTGTTTCGGTCGATGTTGCCGACCCGAAGCTCCTCGGAAAAAATCTGGAGCATTATGCCGACAAGGTGGAGCTTTGCATAGATCATCATATCTCGAACACGGGTTATGCGAAAAAACTGCTCGTTGAACCGCACGCAGCGGCGGCTTGTCAGGTCATTTTCAAGCTTTTGAGCAGCCAGAACCTCACAGAATGTGATGCAAAGATCGCAAAGTGCCTTTACACGGGCATTGCGACCGATACGGGCTGCTTCAAGTTCGATTCCTGCACTTCCGAAACTCACGCGGCGGCGGCTGAACTGATGAAATTCGACATCGGCGCAGGAAAGATAAACCGCAGAATGTTCGATCAGAAGAGCAGGGCAAGAATTGCCGTTGAACAGCACGTTCTCGGCAGTATGGAATACTATTTCGATGAACGCTGCTCGGTAGCCTCCGTTTCGCTCGATGATATAAAGAGAACCGGACTTCCTGCCGAGGAATTCGAGGGTATCGCAGGTATTACGACCGTCCTTGAAACGATAGAAGTCGGCGTTTTTATCCGTCAGAAAGAAGAGCATAAGATAAAAGTTTCGCTCCGTTCTACGGGAGATATTGACGTTTCGGCGATATGCGCTCAGTTCGGCGGCGGCGGTCACATAAAGGCGGCAGGCTGTTCATTTGAAACGAGCATCGATGATGCAAAGACTAAGATAGTCGAAGCTGTCGGCAAGGCTCTTGCGGAAATGGGTGCTAAGAAATGATCGGCGGGATAAACGATAATTTGAACGGAATAATTTGCGTAAACAAGCCGCAGGGCTTCACCTCGTTTGACGTTATTGCGAAAATGAGGGGTATCCTGCGGCTTCGCAGACTTGGACACGCAGGAACGCTCGACCCGATGGCAACGGGAGTTCTTCCCGTTTTTGTCGGAAAGGCAACGAAAGCCTGCGATATTATCCCCGACCACGACAAGACCTATCGGGCAGGTTTCAGGCTCGGCTTTGTTTCCGACACGCAGGACAGCTCGGGAAAAATGACCGAGCTTGGAGGCGCTGAAAAAGTGACGGCTGAAAAGCTTGAAGCTTCGCTCGGTGATTTCCGAGGGGACATAATGCAGATACCGCCAATGTATTCGGCGGTAACGGTGAACGGAAAACGGCTTTACGACCTCGCCCGAAAGGGGATAGAGGTCGAGCGTGAGGCTCGTCCCGTCACGATATACAAGCTTGTGCTGACGGGATTTGACGAGGCTTCTCACGAGGGAACGCTTGAAATTTCCTGCTCAAGAGGTACTTATATCCGCACTATTATAAATGATATCGGTGAAAAGCTCGGCTGCGGCGCAGTTATGACAAGCCTTGTGCGGACTGCCGCCTGCGGATTTTCGCTTTCCGACTGCGTGAGCCTTGAAGAATTGCAGGCGAACGCCGACAGCGGAAATTCTGCCGGGAAATATCTTCTCCCGATAGAAAAAGTTTTCGCCGATTACCCGTCCGTGAAGCTTGACGAACACAGAGAAAAGCTTTACCGAAACGGCGTAAAGCTGAAGATAGAGCTTATGGGCGGCTGTATAAAATGCGGCGGCATACACCGCGTTTTCGGCGCGGACGGCGGCTTTATCGGGCTTGGCATTGCGAACGCAGAAACAATGGAATTTACGGTCTACAAGAATTTCTGAGGGTGATTTTACGATTGAACTTATAGGCACGGATACCGTTCCGAACAGTTATACCGCAGTTGCGGCAGGACTTTTTGACGGAGTGCATCTCGGTCACAGAGCCGTGATAGGGAAAGCGGCAGAGATCGCCCGTGAAAACAAGGATATTTCCGCAGCGGTGTTCACGTTCGATACCGCAACGGTGACATCAAAAGGCGGTGCGCTCGGCTGTATCCTCGGGCGTGAGGACAAGCTTTCGATGCTCGGACATCTTGGAGCGGAGTATGTTTATTCGCCCGATTTTGCGAGCTTTAAGGAATACACCGCCGAGCGCTTCGTAAAGGAAGTCCTGCACGAAAAAATGCGCGCCAAGTACGTTGTCTGCGGCGTTGATTTTCACTTTGGAAAAGGTGCTTCGGGCAATGCGGAAATTCTGAAAAAGCTCGGCGAAGAGTGCGGCATCACGGTGATAACCGTTCCGCCCGTCAGCGAAGAAAACGGCAGAAAAATTTCCTCAACGCATATCCGTGAGCTTATTTCGGCAGGGGAGATATCCGAAGCGAACGCTTTGCTCGGGTACGATTATTTCTTCACACTGCCCGTCATAAGCGGAAATCATATCGGACGAACGATGGATTTCCCGACGATAAATCAGCGGCTCGGAGCGGAGAGGATAATGCCGAAGTTCGGCGTTTATGCATCAAAAGCAGAGGTCGGCGGAAAGACTTATTTCGGCATAACGAATGTCGGTGTGAAGCCTACCGTTTCCGACAGCAAAGATGTCCTCGCCGAAACGTACATAATCGGCTTTGACGGCGATCTTTACGGCGAAAAAATTCGGCTCTCGCTCGCGGAATTCATTCGTCCCGAGCGAAAATTCAGCGGCATTGACGAGCTTAAAGCGCAGATAAAAAATGATGTAAATACAGTTTCCGATTTTTTCGGGATTTGATTTTTGAAATTTCAGAAAGGAATTTGGCAAAATGAATACAGAAAATGTAAGAACGAGATTTGCCCCAAGTCCTACGGGCTTTATGCACATAGGCAACCTTAGAACGGCGCTCTACACTTACCTTATCGCAAAGAAATACAACGGAAAGTTCATTCTCCGTATCGAGGACACCGATCAGGGCAGATACGTTGAGGGCGCAACTGACGTTATCTATGACACGCTCCGCGTCTGCGGACTTAACTGGGACGAAGGTCCTGATATCGGCGGTCCTGTAGGTCCATACATTCAGTCCGAGAGAATGGGCATCTTCAAGCAGTATGCGGAAGAGCTTGTCAAAAAGGGCAAGGCTTACTACTGCTTCTGCACAAAGGAAAGAATGGATCAGGTTCACGAGGAACAGCGTGCAAAGGGCATCACTCCGACCTACGACAGACACTGCCGCGATCTTCCTGCTGATGAGGTTCAAAAGCTTCTTGACGCAGGAACGCCTTATGTTATCAGACAGAGAATTCCGCTCGACGGCACGACGACTTTCCACGATGAGCTTTACGGCGACATCACAGTTCCGAACGCTGACCTCGACGACCAGATACTTATAAAGGCTGACGGTATGCCGACCTACAACTTCGCAAACGTTGTTGACGACCACCTTATGGGCATTACTCACGTTGTAAGAGGAAACGAGTATCTTTCCTCCGCACCTAAGTACAACCTCCTTTACGAGGCATTCGGCTGGGAAGTTCCCTGCTATATCCACGTTGAGCATATCATGCGTGACGAAACACACAAGCTTTCAAAGCGTGACGGTGACGCATATTTCGGCGACTTCGTTGAAGCAGGCTACTATATTCCTGCTATCCTCAACTATATCGCGCTCCTCGGCTGGGCACCAAAGGGCGAGAACGAAATTTTCACCCTTGACGAGCTTGTTCAGGAGTTTGACATTCACGGACTTTCCAAGTCGCCTGCTATCTTTGACCCATTGAAGATGAAAGCTATCAACTTTGAGTGGATAAAGCGTCTTCCTCTCGAAGAATTCAAGAAAGCGGCTCTTCCTTATATCCGTCAGACCTGCAAGAGCGAGAACGTGAACCTTGATGTTCTTGCAAGAGTTCTCCAGCCGAGAACTGAGCTTTTCACGCAGATACCCGAGCGCGTTGACTTCATCGATGAACTCCGCGATTACGATATCGACCTTTACTTCAACAAGAAGATGAAGACCACTCCCGAAACGAGCCTTGAAGCGCTCAAAGCTTCACTCCCTCTTCTCGAAAACATCTCCGAAGCTGACTGGACAGAGGAGAATATCTACAATACCCTTTCCGCAAAGGCAGAAGAGCTTGGCGTTAAGGTCGGCTGGATACTTCTTCCTATCAGAGCGGCTCTCTCGGGCAAGCTTTCCACTCCGGGCGGCGGCGTTGAGCTTGCGGCAATTATGGGCAAGGAAGTTACCCTTGACAGAATAAAGAAGGGTATTGAAAAACTTTCCGCATAAGGAAGATATTTTATCTAAAATAACAATATGTTCGGAAATTTTTCCTAACTTATCACAGTTTTAACACAGTTATGCGTTAAAATAACAATAATTCCGTGCGAAAACCGTCAAAAAGGCGGTTTTCGCCACGTTAAATATTAAAAATGGACGGTGCTGATAAATGATCGAGGTCAGAAACCTTACAAAGCAGTATGGCTCGAAAAAAGCAGTTGACAATATCTCATTTACCGTTAATGACGGCGAGATACTCGGCTTTCTCGGACCAAACGGCGCAGGCAAATCCACAACGATGAATATGCTGACGGGATATATCTCCTCCACTTCGGGCGAGGCTCTTATCAACGGCATAAACATTCTTGACGAGCCTATGAAAGCGAAAAAGGAGATAGGCTATCTCCCCGAAATTCCTCCGCTTTACCTTGATATGACGGTAAAGGAGTATCTCAACTTCGTATATGAACTCAAAAAGTGCAGCCTCCCGAGAAAAGCTCATCTCGAGGACGTTTGCAGCCTTGTAAAGATAACCGATGTTTACGAAAGAGTTATCCGCAACCTTTCAAAAGGTTACAAGCAGAGAGTCGGACTTGCTTCCGCACTCATCGGAAATCCTCCGATACTTATTCTCGATGAACCGACGGTCGGACTTGACCCTAAGCAGATAATCGAGATAAGAACACTTATCAAAAAGCTCGGAAAGAAGCATACGGTCATTCTTTCCTCGCATATCCTTTCCGAAATTCAGGCAGTCTGCGACCGTGTTATCATCATCAACAAGGGCAAAATTGCCGCCGATGACACGACCGAGAACCTCACCGAAAACATTACAGCCGACAGCAGACTTATCATGCGCATAGATGGCAACCGCGAGGAAATTCTTAAGCTGATAAAGACCGTTCCGGGCGTTATTTCCGTCAACGGCGATATGGAGCGTGAGCCGGGCATCTACGATTACGAGATCGAAGTCAAGGAAGGCTGCGATATCCGCCGTGAGCTTTTCAAGCGCATCGTTGCACGAAACTGGGTAATTCTCGGAATGAAGAAAGACGAAATGTCGCTTGAAGATATCTTCCTTAAGATCACAATGGGAAGCGATGTCAAGATCAGCGTAAAGAAGTCCGATGAAAAGGCTGAAAAGTCCGATATCGTTGACGAAGCTGACAGCTCAGAATCGGAAAAGGCAGACGAAACAGCAGAAGCTCCTGCCGAAAATGAAGAAAGCAAAAAGGAGGAGGAAGAATAATGGGCGCAATTTTCAAGCGTGAGATGAAAGCATATTTCACCTCTCCGATAGCTTATATTTTCATCACCGCATTTTTCCTCTACACGGGAAATTATTTCGTAAATATCAATATGGCTTACGGCTCGACCGATACGACATATATTTTCACAAGCGTTTTCACAATTATGATGATACTCATTCCGCTTATGACGATGCGACTTTTCTCCGAAGAAAAGAAACAGCGCACCGATCAAGGATTGCTCACAGCTCCCGTCAGCCTCGGAGGTATCGTTGCGGGAAAATTCTTTGCAGCACTCTGCGTTTTCCTCTGCGCTATCTCGGTATATATCCCCATACTCGTTGTTCTTCACACACTCGCAGGAACACTTGAATGGGCGACGATATTCGGAACTATCACGGCGCTTATCCTGCTCGGAGCTTCGTTCATCTCGATAGGAATTTTTGTTTCCTCCCTCACAGAGAGCCAGATCGTTGCGGCTATCGTAAGCTTCGTTATCATAATGTTCTTCTATATGCTCGATCTTCTCGCAGGAAATGTTTCCAATGAATTTTTGAGCAGTATTATGAAGGGACTTGCTTTCTACACAAGATATACAGAATTCGCATCGGGCATTTTCAATATTGGAAGTATCGTTTATTTCCTCAGTGCAATATTCATCTTCAACTTCCTTACAGTCCGTGTGCTTGAAAAGCGCCGCTGGGCTGACTAAACGAAAGGAGGAATATTACAATGAGCGAAGAAAAAAACAATGTTACAGCTTCCGCAGAAGCAAAAACTGCGAAGCCTAAGAAGCCATTCAATTCAAAGAAGCTGAAATACGGCTCTGCCGCAACTGCAATAACAGTTATCGTTGTTGCACTCGTAGTTCTTGTGAACGTTATCGTTACTTTGGTGGGAAAGAGAACAGACCTCACAATCGACCTTACCTCCAAGGGCAACTTTGAAATTTCGCAGGAATCCATAGACTATATCAACAGCCTTTCCGAACCCGTTGAGATCGTAACAATGACCGACGAGGATACTTTCCGCGACGCAGGCAATGTTTATTACACTCAGGCTTATGAGGTGCTGAAAAAATACGCCCTCAAGAGCGACAAGGTAACGGTAAAGTTCGTTGATATGACCGCTGACCCGACCTACGCAAACAAGTATTCCGAAATTTACAAGGGTACTATCGCTGCAAACAACATCGTTGTTACATCGGGAAACCGCATCAAGGTTCTGACGGTAAACGACCTTTTCAACACAGAACTCAACTATCAGACATTCTCCTACAACATCGTTTCTTCCAAGGCTGAGCAGGCACTCACATCTGCAATTATGTATGTTACCGACCCTGCGCCTAAGACAGCCGCAATTATGGACACGGGCGAGACCGATGTTTCCAATGATTCTATCCGCTCGCTCCTCGAAGATGACGGCTTTGACGTTTCCGAGTTCGACCCGAACGGCGAGGAATTCCCTTATGACGCAGACGTTATGGTAATAAACGCTCCGATAAACGACCTTTCCGAGGAAGTTATCACAAAGCTTTACAACTACCTTGAAAATGACGGCAACTACGGCAGAAACCTCATCTACCTCGCAAGCTATTCGCAGAAAGCAACAAAGAACATCGATGCTTTCCTCGCAGAATGGGGAATTGAAGTTGGAAACGGCGTTGTCGGCGACCAGAACACTTCCAACCTTGCGACCACTTCAACTCTTTACGCTATCCGTAACTTCATCGAGGAAAATGACTACTCGGGCAACGTTGCACAGCCTGACCTCCCTGTAGTTTCTTACTTTGCACGTCCTGTAAATATCCTCTTTGAATCGAGCGGAAACGTTACGACTTATTCGCTCCTCAAAACAGCAGATACCGCTTTCGTTCTTACAGATGAAATGCAGGAGGCTGCACAGAACGGTGAGAATCCTGATGTTGTTAACGGCACTTACAACACTATTGCCCTCGGCAGCAAGTACACATTTGACAAGGATAACAACACTCTCACATCGAATCTTCTCGTATTCGGTTCGTCTGCAATGCTTGATTCCTCTATCACAAGCACTTCCTACTACAACAACGGCGACTACTTCGTTTCCATTCTCAACACTATGACGGGCAAGAACGGAGGCATCTCCATTGTTGCAAAGGACCTCACAGCAGCAACATTTGATACAACTGCTGCAAAGGCAAACGCTGCATTCTGGGTATTCGTTGTGCTTCTTCCTGCGGCTATCCTTATCACAGGTATCGTTATATGGCTCAAAAGGAGACATAAGTAATGAAGTCGAAGATAAAATTTATCATTATTGCGGCAGTTATCCTGCTCGCTCTCGGCGGAGTTACAGCGTTCCTTATGCTTACCTCGCCTGCCGAGGAATATGAGGACGAGGAAGAGACCGTCGTAGAATCAAGCCTTATCTATGACAAAGACCCTGCCGATATTGAAATTCTCGAAATTACAAATGAGTATGGTTCTTACAAGATAAACAGAGTGACCGGCGGCGACTACAGTATGTGGACTATCGTTGACTACATCTTAGCACCGATAAGCGACACATTCATCAACAACGCTCTCAACGGCGCAGGTACACTCACCGCACAGAAAACCGTTATGGAAAATGCCGAGGATATGTCTATCTACGGCTTGGACGAACCGTCTGCGGAATATACAGTCACCTTTGACGACTCGGCAAAGACGACCTACACCGTCAAGATCGGCGATAAAGTCCCTGCTTCGTCCGTTTACAGCTATATGAGCATCGGCGATGAAAACACGGTCTATACCGTAAAGGACAGCGATGTTTCATTCGCAAAGGCAAACTCGCGCGACTGCGTAAACAAGGTCGTTTTCACACAGAAAACAGCTGAGGACGAAAATGACACGACCGATTATTCGCTCGTGAATAAGCTCACTATCAGCAGAAAAGACCTCGATTACGATATCGTTATCGATTATGATACACGTCTTGACGATGAGAACATTATGGTTTCAAACTCGTCCAACTATCGCATGACAGAACCTGTTGTCCTCGATATCAACCCCGATAAGGGCACGGACGTTATGAGCGGAATGTTCGGACTGACAGCTTCCGACTTTGCAGCTATCCGCCCCGAGGAGGACGACCTTGCACAGTACGGACTTGACGACCCTCAGCTCTTTGTAACAGCTGACACAAAGAGCGGTGAGTTCACGCTGAAGATAGGCAATAAGGCTGAAAACGGCGGCTACTACGGTATGGCTTGCGACATCAATATGGTGTATATTTTCGATGAATCGACCCTCCCGTGGCTCACAGTTATGCCGCTCGATATCACAACAACAATGATAACGAGCCATTATATCTACGGCATCGATTCTATCAGCATCAAGGCTGACGGCGTCGACGCGAAGTTCGATATCAAGGGTTCGGGCGCAGATGATTTTGCAGTTGAATCGGACGGAAAAGAGCTTGATGCAGACGCTTTCAAGACGCTCTATCAGTTCATTCTCCGTGCGCCGTCAGAGCAGCTCTACTTCGATGAAGTGAGCGGAACTCCTGCGGCAACTATCGAAATTCTTGCAGAGGACGGCGATGACACTATCGAGTTCTACAACATCGGCGACCGCCGCACGGTCATCGTTCTCAACGGAAAGCCAAGCTTCACCTGTAAGACCGCTTATGTTGAAAGACTTGCCCAGAATGTTCAGAAATACCTGAACGGGGAAGAGATCATCACAAGCTGGTAATTTTTACGAAACAGGCTGCGCAGACTGGTTGCTGCGCAGCATTTCCGCTTTTTGCAAATTTTCTATATTTTTTTAATATTAGCTATTGATTTTATTAATATTGTATGGTATAATAAGTAATAGTTAAACGTTTTAGATAAGCTGAGGTTTTCATCTATGAAAATCAAAGCGATTTTATGGACATTTCAGTTACACAAAGGAGGATCAACAATGGCTGAAAAGAAAGAATTCCTGTCCTATAAAGGACTCCCTCTTGTGAGAAAAGACAACACGATTTACTATGGAAATATGTATGACGATTACGTTGTTATGATGGATATTAAGGACAAAGAAAAGGTCGGCGATCTCGAAGTTGCAAAGAAGATCACGGTCTATAAAATGGCTACCGACGAAAAGCTCAGTCCTATAGAAGCTATCGTTAAAAAGAGCGAAAAGAACAGCCTTTATGAAGCACTTGACATTGCCTATATTTGGCTTTCAAGAGCATCGGCTGAATAATTATCCAATTATCCATATCAATTTGACCGCTTTCCGATGAGAAGGCGGTCTTTTTTTGTCACATTTGCTGTAATATTAACAATTAGTTAACGAATTTTGCCGAATATTGTGATATTATAAAGTAAGGTGTTACTTTAATATTTGATACAAAAAATTGGCGGAATTAGACCGATAGGCAAAAATATTTGAAAGGAAGGACTGCGAATGAGCAGATCGGCGAAAAAAGAGATAAAGATCGCTGTTGTTTCGGGCGATACGGACAGCACCTACACAGGCCCGCTTCTTACAATGCTTTGCACAAAATTCAATGAACTGGGATATCATATCCTATGGTTTCATACGACCTCAATTGAGGGAATCCTTGGAACTCCTCACGAAGTCGGCGAGAACAACATCTATAACCTTATAAATTACAATGATATCGATGCAATGATAATGCTCACGCTGACGATAAAAAGCGACAGCATAAAGAAAAGCATCGCGAAAAAAGCGCTGCATCACTGCGTCCCGATAATTTCGCTCGATGAAAATGTTGACGGAGCTTATAATCTTACTTTCGATTATAATGAAAGCCTGCGCGCGATAATCGAACACGTTATCGAAGTTCACGGCAGGAAAAAGCTCGCATTTATGCGCGGCGACAGGGACAACGGCGTTTCCGACCAGCGAGAGGATATTTTCCGCGAAACGCTGAAAAAATACGGACTTCCCATTGATGAATCGTTTTTCGGCACGGGTTATTTCTGGCACGAAGCCGCCGAAGCTGTTTTTGAAAAATGGTATAATGACGGAAACGTTCCCGATGCTGTAATATGCGCTAACGATTCAATGGCGCTCGGCGTTTGCCGAAAAGCTGCGCAGCTCGGATTTTCAATACCCGAAGATCTTATCGTAACGGGCGTTGACGGAATTCCCGAAGCTATGAGCTATGTTCCGTCACTGACGACCGCACGAACCAATATGAGTATGGCGGCTGATCGCATTACAGATGTTTTGCATAAGATACTGAGCGGAAAGATATCACTTGTCGGAGCGGACACGATAAAGGCGGAGCGATTTTTCTCCCAGTCCTGCGGCTGCAAGCCGATATCAGCTCCAAAAGAGCTTAACGACAATATGCATATGCTCTATGACGATGTGAACCGCTTCAAATACTATGCAAAGTTCATCATAACAACAGCCGATGCAGTAAAAATAGACTCCGATTTTGCCGCAACTGTGAGAAAAATGGACGTTTTTCTCCAAAAAATATGGACAAAACATTCATGGATGTGTATATGCGATGATTTTTATTCCGAGATAAAGGACAGTGACGACCCGAACCGAGATTACAGCTTTTACAGAACGAACGGCTATTCGTCAAAGATCGGCTATGGCATAGAGTATGATTTTCAGACGCAAAAATCGGCATTGATGCCCGTTTTTGACACAGCGGAGCTTATCCCAGAGCTGAATACCGTTCTTCGCACCTGCCCGAATATAATGTTCCAGCCGATACATTTTCAGGATAAATCCATTGGATACCTCGCGGTAGAATTCACGCAGTGCCACGGAAATTACAATGTTACAAATACATACGACTGTGGAGTTATCGGACTTGTGCTGGAGAATGCAAGGGTCCAGGCAACGCTCCACTCGTTCCTTGATAAGCTTGAGGATATGTATATCCGCGATCCGCTGACAACGCTTCTTAACAGACGCGGCTTCTTCAAATTTGCTCAGAAAGCGTTCGAGGACAGCTGCGAAAAGGGCAGGGAGTTCATAATGATCTCAATCGACCTTGATAAGCTCAAAACCATAAATGATACTTACGGTCACGATGACGGCGACTTTGCAATAAAGTCAATGGCGAAAGCGATATATGAAGCCGCCGAGGGCAGACTTTTCACGGCACGATTCGGCGGAGATGAATATGTTGCAGCAGGCATCTCGCCGCACGAAAATTTTGACAAGGAGTATCTTGCAAAGCTTGACGAATGTCTTGACAGGATAAACGCATCATCGGGCAAGCCGTATGAAGTCCGCGGAAGCATCGGTGTATACAAAGCCGTTCCGACCGAAGCCGATGGAATGGACGTTTTCATAAAAGAAGCCGACCACCTTATGTATGAGGACAAGAAAAGGAAAAAGGCGGAAAGAACCTAATTAAATGCGGAATTCGGAATTATTTTAGTTTCGCAAATTTGCGGCAAAAACCAAAATCCCGTAGGGGCGGATTCTATATCCGTCCAACTGATTCGCCTAATTTGAGCGCAAAAACGGACACAAAAATTGTAGGGGACGGGTTGCCCGTTCTGTGCCTATAATACAAACGAACAGACCTGTTTTCATTGGAATTTTTCCTTTGAAAACAGGTCTTGTTTGTGTTACAAAATATTACGCCTTAGATTTGTTTTTCCGCTTAATATTTTTTACTATCAAATTGTATTCTTCCAATGCCTTGTCTGCGGCTTCTTTTGTGATTATCTGTCCACCGTAGCAGGCTTGTTCAAACGGTGTGATTATTTCTTCCGCATTTCTGTTCGTTTTTTCGGCTATGAATTCCGAAAGCTGCTTCGGTGTGAGCGTTTTTGTTTCCGTTTTGAAGCGCTTGGAGAGCTTTGACGAAAGTCGGTTGTAAAGCATTATCACCGCTTTGCTTCCGTCCGAATGTTTTACGCGGAGAACGAACAGCTTTTCGTTTATTGTCGGCATAAGAAGTGCGAGTACAAGGAGCAAAATGCCGATGACAACGACGGTCACACTTGTGACAAATACCGTGAGGTAGTCCGTTCCGCCGTTTTCGTTATTGCCGCCTGCGCCTGAGCCTGTGCTGTTTCCCGAAACGGTCGGTTCGTATATCGTCCAGCCTGCGCCTGCGATGTAGACTTCGGGGAAAGCGTGGGCGTTTTCGGTCGAGATGTTGTAAACGCCTACGGTCTGAATTTCGCCGCTGTTGAAGCCCTCGACATAGTGTACGTTCAGACCAGCGGCTTTGGCGAGCAGGCAGAACGCTGTTGCAAAATCGGAGCAAGTTCCCCTGCGGCTCTCGTTCACGAAAAACTCCGGAGTATCTTTGTCTGTCGGCGCTCTGTAACCGAGGTCGTATGAGAAGCTGCCGTCGTTGAAGAATGCCTCGATAGCTTCGGCTTTTTCGTAGTCGTAGGTCAAACCTTCGGTGATGCTTGCGGAAAGAGTGCGCATTTCCTCGGAAATATCGTACTGCTCAAAGCCAGCAAAGCTTGATGGAAGATCGGAAAATTCATTATTGTATTCACGCAGAAATGCAAAGACCGTACTGTAGCTGTCATCGCTTAGTCCGCAGTTTATCATATCAATAAGAAGTTCATAGAAATCCTCTGCGCTCATATTGCAAAGCCCCGACTCGATATAACCGCTCGAATAGGCAGCGTTCCTGCCGTAAAAGTCAACGGAATATTCCTCGTTTGGGCGCAGGAATGCGTTGTTCACAGTAGTGTCGGTCATAATTTCGCCGAGGTCGGTGCGCCTTGTTGACGTTACATCGCTTCGTCCGTACAAAGAGGTGTCGATCGTTCTCTCGGGAGCAAGCAGGTAGACTGACGGATAATTTATCGGCTTTATATAGGCTGTATGAACGGTTTCTTCAACGGCTGCAAAACGGTCAAGCATTTTTTTGTCGATGTCCTCGGGGAGAAGCTGCCCGCCCTTATCAAGATATTCAAGATATGCGTTTGCAAGCTTTGAAAGGCTTCGTTCCTTGGCTTCGTTCTGCCAGTTGAAGCGGCACATTCTGCTCGGGACGGCTGTTTTCGAGAACCACCAGCGGTTCTCGCTGTCGTAGCTGTCATAGACTTGGACTTTGTAGTATTCGGGCGTGTCAACATTGACAACGAAAAGGTCGCGTTTTTCCATCTGATTGTAAAGGTCAGCATTGCCCGAGTGTTCGGTGTAGCTGCCATCAATACTGCCGTAGCTTCCGCTGAACGAAAAGTAGGAGCTGAACTGCTCGAATTTTTCGTAGTAAGGCGTTTCCTGCGGCTTCGGGATAATAAGCGCAATGAGAAGCGCAGCAACGGCGAAGTCGGTATAACCCGTCAAGGCGGCGGCTTTTCCGTGGTTTGGAATAGCCTTGCCCGAGGTTTTGTAGTGATAAAGATAAATCAGAACATCAACTGCGGCGAGTGCGGCGGCATAAAATATCGGCACGGGCTGAGAAGCCTTGATGAAAACCGCGCACGGTATCATCGCGAGCAGCGTCAGTATTGAAACTCGGTAGATAAGGTGCGTGAAATAATACACTGCCGAGCTGATGAAAAACGTGAAGAACAGCATCAGCGAGAGCATATACGCGGCGTTCGTTTCGATAGTCGCAGCACCCGTCATAAACCATTCGATGAATTCTATCCTGCTCGGCGCGAAAGCCATAACAAAATCTATCGCGGCGAAGATAACAGCCATTATCCCTGCATAAACGAAAAAACCAAGCTTTTTATGCTTTGAGATAAAGTCGAGCGCCGCAAAGAAAACGATCGTAAGTCCTGCCGAGAGCAGACCGTATATGTTGATATAAGTTTTTAGGTAAAGATAGGCGAGTGCAGAGCAAATTATCTGCACAAAAATGAACGGCAGAGCCTTTTTTGCCGCATTTTCCCGTGAGAAAAATTTTATATCTTCCAAATCTGCCGCTCCTTTCTTTTAAAAAGATTATTCGATAAAATCATCTGCAATAAATTCAGTACCGTTTGTTTCGGTCGGTATATCGTGTGCTATCGCAGTGAATTTCAATCCGTAATTTTCGGCGGAGTCCATTTCAGCTTTGAGCAAGGCATCTGCGCAGGGCGTGAAAAGCATCGCCGCGCCTATTTTTTCAGCATCGCAAAGCTCTTTTACGGGAAGTCGGGGTGATTTTTCGGGCGAAGAAAATTCATACCGTGCAAGCGCCGTCCGAAGCTCGGAAAGCCCCGATTCATCGTTGACCTCATGCGGCTCGAAGCCGTTTTCCATCCGAAACCATACAGAACTTTCAAAGCCAAGCTTCAGCAGAGCAGAACAAACTCCGAGTGAACCCTCGACCGAGCGTTCGCAAAGCCTGCGGTCAGTTCCGCCGCTGTCGATAACGATAGTCTGCTGCATAGCTTCGATCTCATCATCAAGACGGACGAAGTACGCGTCTTTTTTTGAGGAAAGCTTCCAGTTTATGCGCTTTATCGGGTCGCCCTCGGCATATTCGCGGTGGGTGAAGCCCGGCATTCCGCCGAACATACTGTAACTGTCGTTTTCCTTGGTGTCCTCGCTTTCGTCCGAGAAACGCATTGCGTCCGCAGCGGAGCGGATAAACGGACAGTCGGGCGAGATCTCGGGAATATCGGGGAAAACATAGACTTTTTCGCTGTTCGGGAGCGGTTTTACGCCGAAGCTTACAATGTTCATAAAGTCGGAAACGGTTATCTTCGCTTCGCCGATATGAAGCGCGCCCCACATTGTCGGCTTTATCACAGCATCAAAGCTTGTGCTGCCCTTTGCGCTGACGGCGGCGGAAAATTCGGTCGAATCGTAAACTGCGCCGTCCGTTTCGGCAAGGCTTATTTTTATATTTGAAATGGGCAAAAAGCTGTCATTCGTGAGCTTGATGTGAAGCTTCAATTCTTCGTTTTTGTAAACAAGAGTGCTGCCGAACGACATTTCTGCACGGATAAGCCCTTTTTTATACGAGATAAAGGTCATAAGCTGAACGATGAGCGAAAACACGAGCGCAGCCGCAAGGACGTAGAAGAATGTCCAGCCCGTCGGCGCTGACATATAAAGTGCGAAAACGAGGGAAAGTCCGAGCGCGATAATGTAGCCGAAGCACCGAACGATGAGCGCCGCTGCTCGGCTCTGCTTTTTTGGGGGACGCGTTTTTTTCATGGCTTGTCCCTCTTATTCGGTCGGAACGGCAACGCGCGAAACTGAGGCATCGATAACGGCTTCGGCAGAACCGAGCGAAGCTTTTCCCTTTGGCGAGAGCATTATTCTGTGCGCAAGCACGATAGCAGCGCAGTCCTTTACATCATCGGGCGTGATGAAATCCCTGCCGTCGATGAAAGCTCTTGCCTTTGCAGCCTTGAAAAGTGCTATGCTTCCTCTCGGGCTTACACCGAGCTTGATATTTTCATCGTTCCTCGTCGCTTCCGCAATGGAAACGATGTAGTTCTTGACATTTTCAGCCGCACGGACTTTCTTCGCTTCGTCCTGCAAAGCGGCAACATCGTCCGTTGTGATAACGGCGGAAAGCTTTGAAACGGGGTTCTCGAATTCGTTTCGTTCGAGGATAGCGCTTTCCTCGGCTAAGGTCGGATAACCCATGCTTATGCGCATCGCAAAACGGTCCATTTGCGCCTCGGGAAGATGATATGTGCCGTAGGTCTCAACGGGGTTCTGCGTCGCGAGAACCATAAACGGGCGCATTAGCGTGTGCGTCTGACCGTCAACGCTTATCTGGCGTTCCTCCATAACTTCGAGCAGAGCCGACTGCGCCTTTGGCGAAGCACGGTTTATCTCGTCTGCAAGCAGAAAGTTGCAGAATGCCGCTCCCTTTTTATACTCAAATTCGCCCGTAGTTCTGTTTATCATCGAAAATCCAGTGATATCGGACGGCATAATGTCAGGCGTGAGCTGGATACGGTTGAAACTGCCGCCGACAGAGCGTGAAAGCGCCGCCGCAAGTTGGGTCTTTCCTACGCCCGGAACGTCCTCGATAAGAACGTGACCCTCCATAATGAGCGCAGTTACGGCATTCATAATAACATCGTGCTTTCCGATGATGACCTTTTCAATGTTTTCGATAAGTGCGGAAATTCTTTTATCCATAATTTTCTCCAAGTTTTTTTATAAAAATTCCGTCAGCTAAATTATTATAATAGTATTATTA
>CALANW010000072.1 GCA_937926145.1 uncultured Ruminococcus sp.
AACAGAACGTGAAAAATCAGTTTCGTGAAACCATAAATGTGAATTGCGCCATTCTATTTTCCTAAAACAAACTATCCTCGGCGTAAAATGCGCAGAGCGAAGCGATAAGCATTTCGAGCCGACATCGTTTGAACAGCGGTGGGATATGAATGTGAGCCACATAAAAATTGTAAACTCTGAAACAATAAAAATATGTTTATCCTACAGTCGATAATCCAATAGTTTCGTGGAGTTCTGAGCAAAGGGAAAACAAATAAGAGGGAGAGGGGCACTCAGTAACCTACGGACGCGAGCTGTCCCCCTCTCCCCCTTAATGGTCTTCCCTTTGCAATCCCTTTCCTTTATTCCTCTCTCCTCTGGCTAAGACTATAAAAGACCATAGATATGCTTTTCCGCTTTGGTTTGTTAATTCCTATAGGGTTGTGCTGAATAGAGTTATTGACATACGCAGTTATAAAGTTTTTAGGTTTACAGGGTACTACAAGCTTTCGGCAAAATACCGTTTTAAAACGTGCAATATAAAATTTGCCCATTTACACATATAAAAAACAGCAACATACTTTCCGCGATTAATCTTCCCCTCTTTGGATATACTATCATAAAAACCAAAGGGGGATTTTTTTATGTCAAAACAAGGAATGAACCGTATGGACAGAACTCATACAAAACCCAAAAACGAGCAAGCCGCCGTTCCGCAAATTCAGGGAAGAGCACATACCTCGGACGCAAAAGCGAACCCTATTATTGCGGGAACGTCCGCGCCTGCGCTCAAAGTCTACCACTCAACGCCGCATAAAGCCGAAAAGCCTATCTCGGACGCTTATGCCGCAATCGATACCGACCTCGCGCGTGACAACCTCGAAAACGACCTCACCGCCGCTGATATCCAAGATCTTGAATGACCCAACAAAAATAACTTCCGAAACAACGAAAAACACCGCCCATAAAGGACGGTGTTTTTCGGAATTAAGGAAGTTTATGAAAAAGAAAAAATGAAAGGTTGTCGAAATTATGGAAAATAAATATCAGAATTGTTTATAAGCTATTGCCGTTTGATTTATTTTCTGTATATATTATAACATCGGCATCTTTAAAAGTCAAGCTTTTGGAAAATATTTATAGGATTGCACCAATTAGAGTAACGTTTTTGTATAATATGCACAATAGATGCAATTTTGTCCCAAAAACTAAAAAAAGCAGACATTTTCAGCCTGCTTTTTTTGTGAATTTATGCATTTTTATTGTAGTTCATACCTATTTTAATAGCCTTCATATTATTCTCGATCAAGCCTTTTTTATGCGGCGGAACTATCTTCTCAAAAACTTTTCTTATCATTTCTTCCGAATCAAATCCGCACTCGGCGAGGAATTTTCCTGCGAGGATAATGTTTGCACCGCCCTTTAGATCGGGGTCTGTATCGGTGAGCGCCGTTGCAGGCACTTTGCATACCCTGACATCGGTACGCTCGATTTCGGAATCGACCATTGAGCTGTCAACTATAACAAGTCCGTTCGGCTGAACTTTGCCGATGAATTTGTCGAGCGAGGGCGTATTCATCACGATAAGGACGTTCGGGTTCACTACGAGCGGCGAACCTATCGGGTCATCGGAGATGCACACGGAGCAATTGCACGTTCCTCCGCGCATTTCAGGACCGTAGGACGGAAGCCACGAAACCTCCTTGCCCTCATAAAGTCCAAGGTTTACAAGCAACTTTCCTGCGAAAAGTATTCCTTGTCCGCCGAAGCCTGCGATTAGAATTTCGTGATCCATTTACTTTGCCCCCTCTGCCGTTACATCTTTGTATGCGCCGAGCGGATAGAAAGGTATCATTACCTCATCTATCTTTTGGAGTGCCACTTCGGGCGAAACTCCCCAGTTTGTCGGACAGGAGGAGAGGACTTCGATTATCGAGAATCCGCGCTTTTCCTTTTCATTTTCAAAAGCTTTGCGAATAGCTTTCTTTGCTTCTCTTATATGCGGAACGGTGTTTACCGCAACTCTTTGCGCGAGCGCAACGCCGTCCAGAACGGAGAGCATTTCCACCATTTTTATAGGATTTCCTGCGACGGAAACATCTCTTCCGTAAGGTGTTGTCTGCGTTACCTGACCGGGGAGCGAAGTAGGAGCCATTTGTCCGCCCGTCATGCCGTAGATAGCGTTGTTGACGAAGATAACGACGATGTTTTCTCCTCTTGTTGCGGCGTGGACGGTTTCAGCCGTTCCGATTGCGGCGCAGTCGCCGTCGCCCTGATAGGTGAAAACGAACTTGTCGGGGAGCGCTCTTTTTACTCCCGTTGCGGTCGCAGGCGCTCTGCCGTGAGCAGCCTCTATCATATCGCATTTAAAATAATCATAAGCCATTACAGCGCAGCCGACGGGCGCAATGCCTATCGTGTCGCCCTCAATGCCCATTTCATCTATAACTTCCGCAATAAGGCGGTGGATAATGCCGTGCGTACAGCCGGGGCAATAGTGCGTAGGCACATCGGCAAGGCTTTTGGGTCTGTCAAAAATTACAGCCATTGCAATTTTCCTTTCGTTAATTCTTTATTTCCGATAATTTCTTTATCTCACCGAGGACTTCATCTGGTGACGGGATAACACCGCCCGTTCTGCCGAAGAAATGTACAGGCTTTGAGCAGTTTATAGCAAGCTTTACGTCCTCGATCATCTGTCCCATTGACATTTCGACATCGAGCAAAGCCTTTGCGTTTTTGCAGGCTTCGTTTATTTCATTTACGGGGAAAGGCCAAAGCGTTATCGGACGGAAAAGTCCGGCCTTTATGCCCATAGCACGGGCGCGGTTCACAGCCGACTTCGCAACTCGCGCAGACGCACCGTAAGCAGTTACAACAATATCAGCATCATCGCAAAGATAGCTTTCCGCTTCGGTGTGGTTAGCCTTTATCACTTCATAGCGCTTGTAACGGTTAAGAATGGAATTTTCAAGCTCCTCGGGAACAAGGTAAAGCGAATTTACGATGTTGTGTTCACGCTTGAAGCCGTGACCGTTCGTTGCCCAAGGCTTCGGCGGAAGTTCCGTTTTCCTCTCGGGGAAAGTTACGGGTTCCATCATCTGACCGAGCAAGCCGTCAGCAAGTATCATCGCAGGCATACGGAATTCATCAGCCATATCGAACGCAAGCGTTACCTTGTCGACCATTTCCTGAACCGAGCAAGGCGCATAAACAAGAAGCTGATAGTCGCCGTGACCGAGCGCCTTTGTTGCCTGCCAGTAGTCCGACTGCGAAGGCTGGATTCCGCCAAGTCCCGGACCGCCGCGCTGAACGTTGATTATAACGCAGGGCAGGTCTGAACCTGCAATGTAGGAAACGCCCTCGGATTTGAGCGAAATTCCGGGCGAGGACGATGATGTCATAGCACGAACGCCTGCCGATGCAGCACCGAGAACCATATTTATAGCGGCGATCTCCGATTCAGCCTGAAGAAAAACACCGCCGTTTTTCGGCATATATTTAGCAAGATAAGCAGCGATCTCCGTCTGCGGAGTGATAGGATATCCGAAGAAGCATTTGCAGCCTGCACGGATAGCAGCCTCGGCGAGAGCTTCGTTGCCTTTCATAAGATTTCTTTCCACTTTGTTCAGCTCCTTACTTTTCAACTTTTATCGCGCAGTCGGGACACATCATTGCGCATATCGTGCAGCCTATGCATTTTGAATCATCAATGCAGTGTGCAGGAAAATATCCCTTTTTGTTTCGTGAATTTTTATCAAGTTCAACTATTTTTTTCGGGCAAACGCTCGCGCAAAGACCACAGCCCTTGCAGCGTTCCCTGTCAACGGTTATTTTAGCCATAGCTTTTCTCCTTATTTTTCCCAGATCTTTTTAACGTATATCTCAGCAGGGAAACGGTTCTTTACTTCCGCCCCTGCGCTTGTATCAACAGTATATTTCAGCGGCAGACCCGTGAGCCTGCTTACCTCATCGGCATAAGCCGTGCTGTTTTCGATAGTTTCTGCGGTCGTTTCTTCACCGAGATTGGAATTGTTCACGATCGCCGACATCGGTATCCCCGAAGCGTTTTCTATCTCACGCATAAACTCCACCGCTTCTGCGGCAGTTCCCGTCAGATAGCGGTACATATTTATCACGCAAATGCCCTCGATATCGTCAGAATTCTGCAAAAGGAACTCTTTGTACCGCGCAAGCGCCGAAGCGCCCGAATCATCTCCGCCGACATCAACAATGACCTTTCCCTCCGCTTCCATAAAATCCTCAATGTTGAACGAAAGCGCAGGAATGTCAAGGTTAGTGTTCGCATAAAGCGGCGCAGCAAGGGTGATCCCCTTTTTCGCAAAAAGCTCCGCAAAATCCGCACTTCGGAAATACGGATTAACTATATCAAGGTCAACAACGGTGACTTTTTCACCCTCCTCAGCAGCCTTAACTGCAAGGTTTGCGGTAAAATTCGTCTTTCCGCTGCCATAATGACCCGTTATTATTGTATATTTTTTAAGGTTTAAACTCATTTTATTACTCCAAGTGTCACATCTGGTTTTCAAAACTATTATACATCGTTATATTAGTCTTGTCAAGAGATTAGAAAAACAATTTTTCGTAATATTTTGCAAAACCTCTTGTAATTTGTGAAAATATGTTGTATAATATTAAATAATTTAAGAAATCGGATATTAAACAGAAAGGAGGAAACATTTATGGCAAACGAAAACACTAACGAGCTTTCATCGCAGTTCTGGAATAAGCAGGAACGCTCCTGCCGACTTCCGCGCTGGAATGACCTGCCCGAAATAGGACTTTATATGGATCAGGTGCTCACGTTTATGAGCAAGTATATCCGCATTTTTTCCCACGGCGAAGCGAACCTTACCCCCTCAATGATAAATAACTATGTCAAACTTGGGATACTGCCCCCACCCGTCAAAAAGAAGTATTCGAGAGTGCATATCTCGCACCTGCTTATAATCTGCGCAATGAAAAGCGTCCTCCCCATACAGGTCATAGGCGCAATGATAGACCACCTGCTGAGATCGCGCACCGAAGAAGAACTGCTCGACTTTTTCAGCGAACAGTATGAGCAAACCTTTCATCAGCTCGTCGAAATTCTCCATAACTCCATAGATAACCAAACAGCCGATGACAGCAGCATCGGGAAAATGCTTATAACAACAGCAATACAAGCAGCCGCAGTATCAAGCGGAAGTAAAATAATCTCCGAAAATGCCCTCGGCGAAATGCAGAAATTGAATATACTGAAATTGCAGAAAATTTCAAACAATAATTAAAAAAAGTAACAGCGCTGCGAAGCCAAGCAAAAGTTTCGTCCACTTTTTCAAAGGTGGCAGGGGTCAAGGTGGCAGAGCCCCTGTCGCAGGTCAATTTGACCTTTAGCAGAAAGCGAAACTCCTTAAACTAACAGCAAAAGCTTGCCGCAATAGCGTAATCAGTAACAAATCAAAAGGCGCAATTTACAAAGATAATGGAGAACGAAATATGAGAAATCAAGTTTCGTAAAGCCATAATAGTGAATTGCGCCTTTTTTATGTACGGAACAACTATCTTCTGCAAGCAAATATGCGAACGAAGTGAGTATATTTGCTTGCAGACGAAGTATGAACAGCTATGGGATATGAACGTGAAAATACTATTTCAAAAATACTGTAGTGTTGGCATAAAATGCACAGTGTAAAGTGATAGGCATTTTATGCCGACAACATTTAAACGGTGGTGGATATGAATAAGTAAATGGCATTTGGGGGTAGGGCAGATTCCATTGTTTTTTACATTCATATTCCATAGCTGTTCATACTGTGTTGAAGCTTATCTATGTTCACTTCGTTTGCATAGATAAGCTTCAAGGACAGTTTGTTTGAGGAAAAACATAAAGGCGCAATTCACATTTTTAGGTTTACGGAACTGATTTCTCATATTCGTTTTACCTTTTTGATGTGAATTGCGCCTTTATTAGCTGTTACTGATTTCGTTATTGCTGTAAACTTTGTGCTGTCAGTTTAGAGAGTTCGCTCTCTGCTAAAGGTCAAATTGACCTGCGACAAGGTGGCTCTGCCCCATTGACCCCTGCAAGCCTTTGAAAACAAGGCTAAATTCTTTACAGAATTACCTAAACTTTAGTTTGGTGGCAACTTGGGGTGTTTTTTATTCAACCGAAATAATATAATAGTACACCGGCTGTCCGCCGTTGACGTTCATTACTTCCACTCTGTCACCGAATTTTGTCTGGATAAGTTCGGTGAGTGCTTCGGTATTTTCGTCGTCGGTATCAGCGCCGCTGATTATAGTGACGAATGAAGATTCGCCCGTTATCATTTTCTTGATAAGCTTATATGCGGCTTTGGTTACTTCCTTATCGGTAACGGCGAGCTTTCCGTTTTCAAGTCCGAGTATCTCGCCCTTTTTGATATTCTTTCCGTCGAAGTCGCTGTCGCGCGCTGCGAATGTTACAAGTCCTGTTGAAACGTTCTCGAGGGCTTTTGACATATTCATACGGTTGGATTCATAGTCAGCGGACGGGTCGAAGTTCATCATTGCGGTAAGACCCTGCGGTATTGTTTTCGTCTGGAGGACGCAGACACGTCTGTCGGCGAGCTTTACTGCCTGCTCGGCTGCCATAATGATATTTTTATTGTTCGGGAGGACGAAAACTGTTTCTGCTGGGGTTGCGAGGATAGCTTTGAGGATATCGTCGGTGGAGGGGTTCATTGTCTGACCGCCCGTTACGATATTATCCGCGCCGAGGTTGGTGAAGAGGTCTTCGATGCCTTTTCCCGAGGCCACGGCTACGAAGCCGAACGGCTTTTCGGGTGCGGCAGGAGTGAACTCGCGCACCTTCATAACAGCGGCTTCTTTCTGCTTATTCTTATGCTGGTGGCGCATATTGTCTATTTTGAGATTTGTGAGTGCGCCGAAGAGAATAGCTTCTTCGATAGCCTTTCCAGGGTGGTCGGTATGGACGTGGACTTTGATTATATCCTCGTCTTCGACGGCAACAACGCAGTCGCCGATCGTTTCGAGAAATGCTCTCAAGCGTGAAGCATCGGGGCAGTCGGGGTTCTTGTTTACGATGAATTCCGTACAGTAGGTGAAGTTGATCTCCTCGTCAAAGTCGCCGACCGCGGTCTTGGAGGTGGAGTTTTCCTTTGTTTTTTCATCTTCAACGGCTTTTCCGCCGCTGAAAACATCGAGCATTGCGCGCCAGATGATGATAAGTCCCTTTCCGCCTGCATCGACCACGCCTGCTTTTTTGAGGACGGGGAGCATTTCGGGGGTCTGTGCGAGTGCTTTATCCGCTTCGTCGCAGACAGCTGTCCAGAGCTGGACTTCGTTTTCGGCTGTCGGTGCGAGCTGCGATGCTTTTTCCGATGCGAGTCTTGCAACTGTGAGTATCGTACCCTCGGTCGGGTTCATTACGGCTTTATATGCACCTTTTACGCCGAGTTCGAGCGCATTTGCGAGGTCTGCGCAGCCGATCTCGTTCTTGCCCTTAAAGGCTTTGGAAAATCCTCTGAACAGGAGGGAGAGGATAACGCCTGAGTTTCCTCTTGCGCCTCTCAACAGGGCGGCAGCGGCTGTATCTGCTGCTGCGGACGCGGTGCAGTTGTCGTTCATCACTTCAAGCTCGCGCATTGCATTGCCCATTGTCATAGACATATTTGTACCAGTATCTCCGTCTGGAACGGGGTAGACGTTGAGTTCGTCCACGGCACGTCGGTTATTGGAGATCGATGCGGCACCCGATATAAAAGCTTCTCTGAGCATTTTTCCGCTTATCACTATTTATTATTCCCCTTTCGGTATTAAGCGCTGAAAAGCACTTTATTCAAGCATACCGTCGATGAAGACGGAGATCTTTGATATCTTGAGTTCTGTTTTATCTTCGACCGTATAGCGTATCTTATGTGAAAGATTTTCGGTAACGGCGGAGATGTTCGTTCCGTAAAGAACGGAGATATGCAGCGAAACGGTGATCTTGTTGTCAGCGCCGACCGACAGCTTCACGCCGCGTCTGCCCTTTATATCCGCTTTTTTGAAAAGGCTGACAAGATGATATTTCTTTGTATCGACAGGGTTAAGGTCAGCAACGCCGAAGCACTGTGACGCTGTATGGCTTATGAGCGAAACAAGGTAATCCTCGGAGATACCGATCTTGCCGAGATAATTTTCAACTGTGATCAATAGGATCATCTCCTTATAGTCATATAAATCAATTATAACATATCCGCTCCGATTTTTCAAGTGTTTGAGCAATTTTCGATACAAAAACGGCTTTGTTTAACAAAACATAAGAAAATTAGACAAGTTGCTGAAAAGATTAAAAAACTATTGCTTGTTTTTTGAATATATGCTATAATATTTTTAATAATCAAAATGGGTGAATCGTATCTTTTTTGTTGATATGGTATAAAATAGATCTGATACAGAGCGGAGATGAAATATATCTATGGGCAAAGCGAAAAGCGAAAAGAGCAGAACTTTGAAGCTTATAGCAGGTTTTTTTGCGGCTGTGATACTTATACAGGGGTTAATATACGTTATTTCGGCAAATTCGCACGAAATGTTCAGGCAGATAAACCGTGAAGCGGAGCAGAATCTTTACAACTCAGCTGTAAAGCAGAGCGTTTTGCTGAAAAACAAGCTGCACGGATTTTCCGATATGTCCGATGAGGTGACTGATGCGAATGTTGTGCTTTCGGGCATTCTCAGCAAGAGGGGCATTTCTGCTGAGGCATTTCTTTCCGATCCCGGTGCGCAGGATATGTTTATCGAAAAATACGCCGGTGAGCTTATAGACTATATGTCGGAATGTTCGCCGAGCGGTGTATTTATGCTGCTTTGCGGTGATTCCGATTTTCTGACGAATGAGACATACCGAGGACTTTTTATAAAGGACGCTGATCCCGATTCGGCAGATGATTTCGATACTGTGATGACGAGGGGAAGCAGATCCGTTTCGGTACATTACAACATTCCGCTCGACATAAACTGGACGAGTGATTTTGAATTCAGCAAGAGTGATGCGGCGAAGTACAGATTTTTCATTGAACCTGTTACGGCGGCGCGCAAAGACCCGAGCCGCAAAAGCAGCTATTACGGCTACTGGGCAGACAGCTTTGTATTCGATGACGGAAGCAATGAGCGCATAATAACCTATTCCGTACCGCTGATATATGAAAAATCGGTTTACGGTGTTGTTGGCATAACGCTTTCCTGCTCGCGTTTGAGCGAGATGCTTGGGGAAGAGGCTTCCGACAGGGGATTGGTACTTTTCAGCTCTAAGAAATACACTGACAATGAAGATTTGAGCGGTATCGTTCAGGCTATGAGCAACATAAATTCGGTGAAAAATATTGCTTCGGGAAGTCAGATAAATCTTGCTCCTGCGGAATACTCTGACATTGCTTACACTGCGGACGGCATTGAACTTGAAGACGGCAGGGCATACTGCACGGCGAGTGAAGTTCAGCTTTACAGCAGTGATTCATATTACGAGAACACTTGGTACATAGCGGCTGTTGAAGGTGAAAACAGCATTTACAGCGCTTATGAATATATGCGCAGGCACTACAACGTAACGATGATAATAATGTCGGTTTTCGGACTTGCGTGTGCGATAGCGTTCGTTGTGGCTGTGGCAAGATCGTTCACGAAGTTCCGCGATGCGGTAAAGTCGCTCGTCGGAAAGGACAAGACTGAGCAAAAGGTTTCATTCAGAAACAAGGAACTTGCGGAGCTTTACGAGCAGGTCAGCGATATGGCTGATGAACGCCGTGAGGCTGTGCTTACATACGAGGGTGAGCACGAGCTTTGCTCGATAGCGTTAAGGTCGTCCAACAGCAGTATTTTCCAGTACATTAATGCGGAAGATGTTTTTATCATATTCCATTTTGACAAGGACAGAAAGCATTGCTTTGCACGAAGAAGCGTATTCAACAACTTCCGCAAGCGTGTAATGGAGGGTGAGGTTTGTCCCGAAGAGGACATCAACACGGTAGTTTCTTTCCTTGACGGACAGATGAACGATTCGTTCAGGACGAGGGTCTACACGAAGGACAAGGCGATAATCTGGGATCAGGTCATGGGCAAGGCTGTTATTGAAAACGGCGAAGTTGTCAGGGTCGTTGCCTGCGTAAAAAACGTTACGGAAACGGTACTTGAAGAGCAGCGTCAGCAGGTGCTTGCGAGCCGTGACAAGATAACGGGCTTCTATGACAATGATTACGGATACATACTTGCGAAGAAACAGGCACTTGAAAACGACGGAAGGTTCGCGATAGTAATTTTCTCCCTTAAAAATGTAAATGAATTTATCCGAAGCGAGGGTTCATATTATTTTAACGGAGTTATGGAAGAGATAGCGTCGATAATTCGTCTTTTTGAATCCGAAGGAAACATTATATGGAGAATGTCTGTATCGGATATTGCTGTATTTGTGCCGAGCAATTTGGAGGGCGATAAAGGCGAAAATCTGAACAAGGCTCTTTCATATATTGACAGAGTTTATTCATCGGAGGACGATGCTTCGATATACTGCGGAATAGGAATTTTCCAAGGCGGAAAAGCTTCGGAATTTGCTGATGCGGTGGATAATGCGCGCTTGGCGAGCCTTGCTTCCGAGATGCCGTCTTACCCGAGGATAACATATTACCGCGAGGCGCAGTTCGATCTTTCGGTAAGGGCAAAGCTTGCGGCGTCGAATTATGAATCGAGTGCAGGCATAAGCGAGCTTGAAAGTGAATACAATCCTACCGACAATATGGTTTCCTACACCATTAATATGCTCGAAAAATCGAAGAAACTCACCAAGGCTATCGACATCATCTTCTGCAAGATCGGACGAATGCTCGATCTGGAGAGGATAGCATTCTTCGATATGAACCGTGACCGAAGCTCGGTGCGTGTTTTCCGCCAGTGGAGCAGGTACGGAAAGATAAAGATAGTTGACAGTGCATTTTCACTCGGAGAGGGATTTGACGAGCTTATAAAGATGCTTTCGGCGAAGGAAAATATCATTGCCGACAAGAATTTCTATGCTTCATCGAATGAGCTTTCGTCGTTCATTGCAATGCTTCGTGATGAGGGCAAGGTTCTTATAACGCCGGTATTCTACAACGGTGCGCCGTATGCGTTCCTTGCGTTCAGTGCGGTTGAGCGTGAGCATCGTGAAGCTTCGATAAAGTCTATGGCGGAGCTTTCGAGGGTAATTTCGGCGCAGGTAATTTCATCGAGAACGGCTTCGGAGAATGTTGCGAGAAGTGAATTCTTCTCGAAGATGTCGCACGAGATAAGAACGCCGATGAACGCGGTCATGGGCATAACGAGGATACTTCTCGACAGCTGCGAGCTGAATGATGAAACGCGCAGCTATGTTGAGCAGATCGACAGTTCTTCGCACTATCTGCTTGAACTTATCAACAGCAATCTTGAACTTTCAAAGATCGAGAGCGGAAAAATGGTCGTCAACAGTCTGCCGTTCGACTTGCAGACGCTTATTGATGACACGGAAACGATAATCCGCGTTCAGACCGAGCAGAAAGGCTTATATCTTGCGGTTGAGGGAACTATTGAGCATCGCTATGTATTCGGCGACAGCTTAAAGCTTCGTCAGGTGCTTATAAACATACTCGGAAATGCGCTGAAATTCACTCACAATGGCGGAATAACGCTGACGGTAAATGAAACGGGCGTGAACAACGGCAATGTTTGTCTGCATTTCTCCGTTAAGGATATGGGTATCGGCATCAGCCACGAAAACATTGAAAAGATATTTGATTCGTTCGAGCAGCTTGACGGCAGGATAACTGCAAAGTACGGCGGAACGGGTCTTGGACTTGCGATAAGCAACGCTTATGTATCGATGATGGGCGGAAAGCTCAATGTTGAGAGCGAACTCGGAAAGGGTTCGGAGTTCTACTTTGATCTTGCACTGCCGATAGCTGACAAGTCAAAGGTCGAGAGTGAAACTGCGGAAAATGAAGATGTTTCCATTGAGGGACGCAGGCTTCTTCTTGCGGAAGATGATGAGATAAACAGAATGATAGCGGTAAAGCTGCTTGAACACGAGGGACTTGTCATTGAAACCGCAGAAAACGGTGAGGTCGCTGTACAGAAATTTACCGATTCGGCGGAAAATCACTATGATGCGATACTTATGGATATTCGTATGCCCGTTATGGACGGACTTGAAGCGACGCGGAAGATACGAAGCCTTGACCGTGCCGATGCGAGGGCAATTCCGATAATCGCTTTGACGGCGAA
The DNA here is from genome assembly GCA_937926145.1 of uncultured Ruminococcus sp. Lineage (GTDB taxonomy): Bacteria > Bacillota > Clostridia > Oscillospirales > Ruminococcaceae > UMGS363. The sequence continues at coordinate 12,259 of CALANW010000072.1, forward strand.
TGCTTTTGACGAGGACATCAAGAAATCGGCGCAGTGCGGAATGAACGGACATTTGTCAAAGCCTATTGACATAAGGCAGATACGCAGAGTTTTAAAGGCGGCTTTAACAAAACGTTGACGGCGGCGGGGAAGCCCCGCGGCAAGTTCGCGCCGCGCTACACTTCGTTTCGCTCATTTTGGGAGAAATTAAGTTTATGTTCGCGAAGATAGTTATTGGATAGCTTAACTGATCGGAACTTATGGTGAAACCCCGCGGCAAGTTCGCGCCGCGCTTCACTTCGTTTCGCTCGTTTGGGGTGAAATTAAGTTTATGTTCGCGGACGGCGGTTGGTTGACAGTCTAAAAATAAAGACCGCATAAGCTATGGGCGGCTTATGCGGTCTTATACTTTGGGTGAAAGAGAAAATGAAAAGCAAAAATAAGGCAATACTATATATTATATGTTCGGCGTTCTGCTTTGCGGTGATGAACGCTTCGATACAGCTTGCGGGCGATCTTCCGTTTATGCAGAAGGTATTTTTCCGTAATTTTGTGGCTGCGATAGCGGCGTTCATCATACTGAAAAAGAATCACATCAAGATAACCTGCAAAAAGGAAAACCGCATATATATGTTTTTGAGGGCATTTTGCGGAACGCTCGGAATGATATGCAATTTTTACGCGATAGATCATCTTATGCTTGCGGACGCTTCGATGCTCAACAAGATGTCGCCGTTCTTTGCGGTGGTGTTTTCGGCGATAATACTCAAAGACAAGCCGACGGTATTTCAGCTTTGTGCGGTACTGACGGCGTTTGTGGGAAGCTTATTCATAATAAAGCCGACATTTGCGAACGCCTCGCTTTTCCCGTCGCTGATAGGATTTCTTGGTGGACTTGGAGCAGGTGCGGCTTATGCATTCGTGAGCAAGCTCGGCAGGGGCGGAGAGAAAGGCCCTGTGATAGTGTTTGTATTCTCGGCATTTTCCTGCGTTACGGTGCTGCCGTATGTGATACTGCATTTTGTTCCGATGAGCTTATATCAGACGCTTATGCTGCTTCTGACGGGATTTTCTGCGGCAGGCGGTCAGTTCTCGATAACGGCGGCATACACTCACGCTCCTGCGAGGGAGGTTTCGGTCTTCGACTACACGCAGATACTTTTCTCGACGCTGTTGGGATTTTTCCTTTTCGGGCAAGTTCCCGACAAGTGGAGCTTTGTCGGATACGGCATAATCATTTTGGCGGCGGTATCGATGTTCTTATACAACAACAGAAAAGTTGTAAAATGAAGCTAAACTAACTTTATATTGCAAAAAAACATATAAAAATATTATTAAAAGTTTAATTTTGCAGGATTTAAAATAAAATCCTGCAAAAACTATTGACAAAATCAAATTAGTATGTTATTATAACCTTGTCAGCCAAGGAAACGGCAGTGATACTGCGGTATAATTATCGTTTCCCGAAAAGATGATTTTTTTGAGAGGAGTGCGAAAATGTCAGGTTCAAAGGCTCTTGTTATATCTTTGAATGAAGAAATGCGAGATAATCTTGCTTTGACGGTGAAGTCCTGCGGCTTCGGTTCGATATCCGTTTCGGACGGAAGCAATGCAAGAAACATTGTCACAGACTGCGAATTTGATCTGATAATACTCAACACTCCGCTTGCGGACGAATACGGTTTGGAGCTTGCGGCATTTATAACGGAGAATACTGCAAGTGCGCTCATCGTAACGGCGGCACAGAAAAATTATGACGAGATCTACCGAAAGATAGGCGACAAGGGCTGTTACATACTCTCGAAGCCTTTCACGAAGTCAGTTCTTGTTCAGGCTGTAAATTTCACGGTTTCCGCGAGGAAAAAGCTTCTTGAAAATGAAAAAGAGCGCAGGGAGCTTGAAAAGAAGCTTTACAATTTAAAGCAGATAAACCGTGCAAAATGCGTACTTATCCAGTACCTTCGAATTACCGAGGAGGACGCTCACAGGCAGATACAAAAGCGAGCTATGGATCAGCGTGTTCCCGAGGTCGAGGTTGCGCTTGACATTTTAAAAACCTACGAAATGTAGCGGGGAAGCCCCGCGGCAGGTTCGCGCTGCGCTTCACTTCGTTTCGCTTTGTTCGCGTAGGAAATTTAGTTTATGGTCGCGAAGAGAGAATTTGAGTGATCATTGACTATTGGAGTGGCGGGGAAGCCCCCGCTGGCGGTTCGCGCTGCGCTTCACTTAGTTTCGCTTTGTT
>CALANW010000073.1 GCA_937926145.1 uncultured Ruminococcus sp.
CGAATATCTTCTGTCATGGTCCTTTGACGCGAAAAATCCGTATTCGTTTGACATTTTATCTCCCTCCAATCATCTGTTTCAAACACTTCGTAGGCTCGCCAAAAGTAACATTGATGCTCAATCCGCTTGTTGTAAAGCTTTCCGATATCTCCGTTATCCGCACATCTTGTGAAATCCCGAAGCGCGAACTGTAAATAGTCACAATGTCCCCGACATCGAACCGCTTGGCATAGTCAGCATCAAGCTTGACCGCTGCATCGATACAGTCTGTAAATTCGGAGCAGTTGTTCTTAAAGTAGTCGGAAGCCCTTTGAGCTGTCCGAACTCCGTCCAGAGCAGGATACCACACTATTTCTCCGCCCACATACTTATAGTCATAAACTATAACAGGGTCTATCTGATAAACACCCTCTCGGCGGCTGTAACCCTCACCATTGCCAAATTCACCTTTCCAAGCCGCAACCGTGTCCGACTCCGCTTCGGAATAAATAAAGGCACTGTTGATACTGCCTTCCTCCGAATATATCGTGTCCATACTGCTCACATTGTCGTAAAGCTCCGAAAACACAACAGGAGCATTCTCCTCTTGGTTTATCGACCTGTTAGCACTTTTCCGTGCGTATATTCGTATCTTGTTCTGTTCACCGTGTTCAATTTCGGAGCGAATAAGCAGGTCGTTCTCATTGCATATCTTACTTGCATAGTCACCGAGATTCATATAGGTTATGGTTTCACGGTCAAGTTTCGCACAGTCGACCGTCTTGTCAACGTAGGTGCATTCAAAGCGTCGCTTGGTGTTTTTTACAGCTTCACCGAGGTTCTTGTCAACGATAGTCAAAAGCGTATCGGTGTATGAGCCGTCTGCGATGGCTCTGCTGCTGAGCATACCGTCAAAAGAACAGCCCGATACATTTATCACGCCCTTAGTGCCGCTCATACTGCGATGTGTGATGATGCCCGAGTATCTCCCGGGTATCTCAATTATCATCTGTGGACGTATGAGTTTAAGGTTGTTTTCGTTCGCAGGGAAAACCGCCGTGAAAGTATCACCGAGCGGATAGCGCTTCGTCCACATAAGCGACGTGACCTGATCCGTTACGCCAATGAGGTCAAGAGCCTTGTTGTAAACATACATATCCATTGCTATACACCTCTGTATCTTTCATCAAATCTGATCGTGATGTTGAGCGCATCAGAACCGTTATCCAACGCCGCATATACCCGACAGCCGCCACGGGGGATAGAGAAGAATGTCGAGCCCCATATTAGACGTGACATTATGTCCGTTTCGGTATCGGAAGTTACACTCGAAAGCTTGATAGCCTTTCTTCGTGACCGTGTGTCGATAGTTATTATTTCGCCTGCCGAAAATGTTCCTTTCAGCGCGATGTATTCCTTAGAGCTTGCCTGCACGATCTTTATGCCATTGACGGAACTCTTGACCTCTGCCCGTATGATACAGCCTGCGTCTGTTTCGCCGTCGTTTGATATGAATGCAGATGAGCCCGAAGAAAGCTTTCCGAATTCAAAAGCATCTTCCTCGGAAAGTTCCCAGTCGTCAAACTCCCACATCGCATTATCTCCGCAGATGAGTGTCAAAGCCCCGTCCTTTATGAAATACGGGTCGCCGCAAAGCAGCGAGACCTGCATCGTTCCAGGACGGGTCATAAGAACAGCGGTCATACTCTCAAAGCGGCAGCTTATCCTGCGTTCTTCGCCGTCATCGTAGATGAAGCCGAGTGTCCCCTCGCCATTGCCGTAAAAAATCTTGCCGAGCCGCAGTCTTGCTTCGTCATAATCACAGCAGGGATAGAGCGTCAGCACGATATTTCGGGAATTGATGCGTTCGCCGATATAGTCAGCGCCGTCACCGAAAGCATTCTCATTCATCGTGACAGCGCAGGAAGGGTTCACACCGCTTACCTGCGTTACTTCAATGTCACCCCAAAGGTCAAATCTGTTTCCGTCGGGGTTTATATAGTAAATTCTCATCGACTACTTCCTTTCCGAAAGCTGCTGTGCAACCTGTTCCAGATATCGTTTCGTGTCATAAGGACTAAGCTCCGTTGGACTGTAGTTGTTCTGCGTGATATTGTTCGTAGTGCCGCCGCTTTCCGCAAGCCTGCCAAGAGCCGCTGCCATTTCTTCATAAGCACCGCCGCCCATAGGTTCAGCCGCCATTCTTTCAAGACTTCCCTTGCCGCCGAGTGCGCGGAACACTTCCGCATCACCCGCCGAAAGGACCGCTTCACCTCGGTGCAGCTTTGCAGGAAAATCATCTTCGGGAATGAAATCAGACCCGAAAGCATATCCGGGAGCTGAACCGTCACGCTTACCGCCACTTTCGCCTCCGCCCATATCAGAACCGCCGCTGCTGCTTTCATCATCGGGAGTAAAGTCAACATTGTCGATTTTGTCTATCTCAATGCCAAGAACTCCCGTGAAATCATTTATCTTATCAATGATTCGGTTTATAAGTCCGATCGCAGCGTTTACAACGTCCTCTGCAATCTTCGGGATCATCTCGAAGATGCTTTTGAACTGGTCGACTATCGCAGTCCAAGCCTTTTCCCAGTCGCCTGCAAAAACTCCGACAATAAAATTGATGAGGTTCGTCAGCGTGTCAAGCAGAAATGTGATAGTGTCCGAAAGGAAATCTATCAGCGGCATAACAGCTTCAATGGCTTCACCGAGTACACCGCCCAAAACTTCCGCAAGGAAGGTAATGATAGGCGAAAGCGCATCAATGAGCGGCGAGATCGTCCCGAGCAGTTGAACTATCGGCGGAAGAAGCTTCTCTATAAGCTCCAACAGCGGCTTCGCAAGCGTTTCAAGTACCTTTACCAATGGCGGCAGAAGCGACTTTATGATATCCATAAGCGGCGGAAGCAGCGCATCAAGGATATCCGCCAGTACGGGCAACACTTCATTTATAACATCCGTCAGCGGTTCTGCAAGCTCCGCTATAATGTCCGCACAGGAGTTCAGAAGCGTTTCTATAACAGGAAGAAGCTGTTCCACAAGCTCCGATACAGGGTCGATAAGGTCGAGCAGAATGTCCATAACAGGCGGCAGAACGTTCTCCACAAGCCCTTTGATAGGGTCAATGAGCCGCTGGACCTTTTCAAGGTTTTCATCGGAGAAAAGCTCACCGATTTTATCCTTTATGCTGTTGAAAACTTCGATGCCGCTGTTTTTCAACGTGTTTACAAGCTTGTTGAACTTTTCCGCAGTCGTGTTTGCAATCTTGTCATAGGATTCGCCGACAACGTCCTCATCGGTACTCATCGCTTCAAGGTTGTTGTTGAATTTATCTGCATTTTCGCCCGTTACAGCAAGCGCCGCTTTACCTGCCTCAGTCGAGCCGAACATATCCGAAATAGTCAGTCCGTTGTCCTGCGCATATTGGTCGAGCATTTCGAGGACTTCCTGATAGGTCTTTCCGTCAGCCATAAGGTCGGAGAAGCCCTTGCCGTCACCCGAACCCTTTTTAGCCGCTGCAAGCTCTGCTTTCTGTGATTTTTTCAGCTCTGCAAGCTTTTCCTTGTTGGTTTTTTTGAAAGCATCGAGTGAAGCTTCGTTTATTTCCTTGATGTTGTCAAGAGCCTGCTGCTTTTCATCTTTGAGAGCCTTCAACTTTTCGGACTGTTCTTCCTTTAAAGCCTTTTTCTTCTCTTCCTGCTCTTCTTTGAGAGCTTCTTTCTTGGCTTTCTGCTCGGCGGTAAGAGCCTTTTTATCTTCCTTGTATTTCTCGTTTTCGGCTTTCTTTTTGTCTTCCTGTTCCTCTTTGAGAGCTTCCTTTTTATCGTCATACTCTTTTTTGAGGTTTTCTTTCTTGTCCTTTAAGTCCTCAATCTGCGCCTTTCGCTCCTCAGCTCGTTTTTCACGGGCAAGCTTGGCTTCAAATTCTGCAACCTCTTTTTCGGCCGCCTTACGCTCCTCGGGGTCAGTTGCCTTGCTGACCTTGTCCTTTAAGCTTTTGAGCTTTTCGGCGTTCTCGGCTTCCTCAGCCGCTTTCTGCTCTGCTTCGGTCTTTTTGTTGAGTGCATCTATCTCTGCTTCCACAGCCTTGATAGCGTTGTACTTTTCTTCATCGTTGAGTTTCAGCTTCTCGGTGTACTCATCATCAATAAGTGCAAGCTTCTGATTATGAGCCTTTTCGAGAGCGTCCATTTCGGCTTCGAGCGATTTATCAAGGTCGTTGGCTTCCTTTTCCTGCGTTTTCTCGTATGCGTCAAGCTCTTTGTCAAGGCTCTTGGAAAGCTTGTCTATACGGTCGTCATAAGAATCGGAAAGAGCGCCCTTCTGCTTTTCGAGCGATTTGCTGTATGCCTTTTCCTGCGCCGAATAAGCGTCCTGCGTTGCAGAGTATTCCTTGTCAAAGCCTTCCTGCATAGCCGTCAGCTGTTCTTCTGTCGCTGCGGGAACAGTCGCCGTAAGCTGACGGATCGCAAGGTCAGCCTTTGAACCCGTCTGTCCAAGCTCGTTGAACAGAGCATTGAGCTGTGTGGTCGCCTGTGCCGCAGGAGTACCTGCCGCCGTCATTGTAGCGAGTGCTGCGCCGATCTGGTCGAACCCTACCTCAAGAGCCGCCGCTGTCGGAGTAACGTTCGCAAGGCATGAACCGAGTTCGCCAACAGTAGTGATACCTTTGTTCTGCGTCTGTATGAGTATCTTGTGGACTTTGTCGGTCTCCTCGATACTCATATTGTAGGCGTTCATGATTTTAGCAGTGGTGGTTACCGCCGTGTCGATGTCCGTGAAGCCTGCCTTTGCAAGCTTGGCATTTTTTTCGAGGTAATCAGAAGCCTTGTCAATGCTCTCCGCTGTGCCGTCAAATGATACCGCACTCGCCGATAAGGCGTTGTACAGCGTGTTGTTGAGCGCATCAGCCGCGATGCCCGTCTTGTCGGAGAGGTCGAGCATGCTGTCCCCGACATCGGCTATGAACTCGGAACTCATTCCCTGCATAAGTGTTGACGCACCTGCCAACGCAGTTTCAAACTGTGTTCCGAAAGAAACGACCGCCGTTCCTGCGGCTACCATAGCTGCACCGATAGCCGCCGCCGAAGCTTTCAGAACGGAAGCAAGCTTCTCAGAGCTTTCGGTTACCTTTTTGTTGCTCTTATCGACCTCTTCGTTGCTCTGCGAGCGGCTTTTGTTGCTCTTGTCAACTTCTTCGTTGCCCTTGCTTACTTCATCACTGCTCTTTTTATGCTTTTGGTTGCTTTTTTCAACCTCATCGTTGCTTTTGGTCACCTTTTCGGCCGAAGCGGCAACCTGTTCGGAACTGCTCTTCACCTTGGAATTGCTCTGAGAAATATCGTCCGAACTGCTCTTTACTTTCTTAGCCGAATTTTCACTTGCCGTTCCGATCTTATCGAGGTCGGACTGTATCGACTGTGAAGAACTTTTCGCCGTCCGTTCGACCTTTGAAAGCTCTTCCGTAAGTGAACTTGTATCAGCTGTTACTTCAAATACTACCTGTCCGTCAGCTTCCGCCATTTATAACCACCGCCCTTCGCTTTAAAGTTTCAGCCAGTCCCGCAAGGTCGGAATTAAAGCTGTTTTTCTTCTGTACCGCTGTCCGTTTAAGAGCGTAAAACCTTTTCAGTTCCGTAAGGGACTGTATTTCATCGTGGTTATATTTCGTAGGCGCAGGGATTTTCTTTGCCCGTATCGAGATGACCTCACGCATCTTTGTTTTTTCCGATAACCCCTTGAAGAGCGCAATAAAATCACACCAAAGCAGCTTCCCACACTCTTTTTTCAAATCTATCCCATAATCCATAACGAACGAGGAAAAAATGTATTCTGCGTCCTGCTCAAAATCAAAAAGCGGTTCGTGTTCTCCCTCGGAAGAGTCTTCATCACCGTTTATGTATTCGCTGAATATTTTTATAAGCAGTTCCGAGCAGTCAGCATTCCCGAGCCGCTCACAGCCATTGCACAGCATAAAAAGCGCCGCTCTGATACTGTCAGCCGTGCTTAACGTACTCTCGGCAACGAGCCGCCGCGCCTCAATAACACGGTCAAAATACAGCGTCAGACGATACTTTTTCCCTTTGTAGGTAATACAATCATCATTCGGCCGTGTAATAGAAAATCTCACCATAAACCAAGTCTGCGGCGCTCTTTGCGGCTGAATTTATAGTTGTTCGCAAGTTGCTGTTTCTTTGCATCTACCGCCTGCTGTACCGCAGGAGCGGCAACATCGGTGATAAACGGCATAAGCTCCGAAACCATTTCGACATAGTTGTTTTCGTAGAATTCGAGTATCGCAAGCGTGTTTTCTTCGCCGAAAACGACCTTGAACATCTCGATAGCAGCATTGCCGAAAGCGGTATAGGCATCGGTCGTCTTGCCTTCCTTTACTTCTTTCTGGGCGCGAATGATACCGTTACGAGCCACATTGAATTCACGAGCCATTCTGTCAGCGTCGAATTCGATGTGCAGCACCTTTTCTACCTCATTATCCTTGTTTATAAGCTCAATATCCTCTGTGAGTACAGAAGAACGCCTTGCCTGATATGCCATAAAATCATCCTTTCAAAAAAGAACGGCGCTGAATCGTTAGTTCAAGCGCCGTTTTCGGTTACGATTATTCTGCCGGTGTGAAGGTCGGCTTGCCGTTGAAATGAATTTCAACCGTTACAGCGTCCGCACCCTGAGATGCGCCGCCGCCCTCTGTGATCTTCGCAAGCGTGATGCCGCCGCTGACCTTGCCGCCGTCGGGATAGGTGATCTCGAATGTGGTCTTTCGGGCATCGCCCCAGTTGTTCTTGACCGCATCGGAGAAGATGTAGTCCTGTGCAGCGTCACCGTGCTTTCTCACGCCCGAAAGCGTAACAGTGAACTGACCGCCCGTGACTTCGGTCGAACCCCAACCGCCGTCACCGAGGAACGAACCCTGATAAAGCACTTCGTTAAGGCTCTTGCTGATGTTGTCGAAGCCGTCCGAAATCACCGCCCAGGTAGGCTGTTCCGCTTTAGGCGTTGTGTTGATCTTCAGCGCATAGTTATAGTTTATCGCAAGCGTTGTTACTTTTTTCTCTGCTTCACTCATATTTTTTATCCTTTCATTATGTAGTGTGCGTCAATGATACACGACCACACATAAAAGCCGCCGTCCTCTTTGCAGACGAACGTCGGAGCGGTCGAAGTATTGATGCACCGAATTATAAACCTGTCGTTTGTGTGCTTTCGCTTTGCGGTCAGATCATTGCAGAGCTTGTACAGTTGGTCTATAAGCTCCTGCTGGCCTTTGCTCTTGCCGAGGAAAAGCACGGACATAGTGTTTTCCTTTGCGCCGTCAAAGAAGATGTTGTCCTCTTTGCCCGGTGCGATCTGTGCCGCATAGCCGCTGCCTTTTGGCAGCATTGCCGTGAATTTTAACCCCGTGAGGGATTTTATATACTCAAAAAGTTCAAGCTGTGGTGTCATTTCTTCCTCATTTCGTTCTTGAAAGCAGTATCAAAGACTTTTCGCCACTCTTTGGAGTGTGCAGCCTTTGCCTTGTGGCACCACATCCAGCTTGCGTTCGAGTTTACGTCCGTGTGAGCCGTCTGTAAGTAATACTGTTTCTTGGCGTAAGGTGTTTTCCATATAAGCTTGCCCTTTTCGGGCTGAGAGTGGGTGATACTGCTGCTTATGAGCGTTCCCTGATCCTGCTTGCAGTAGTAGTTGCAGTCTTTAAGCACCTGTTCCGATGCAATGAGCAAAGCCTTGCCCTCTGCCGCATTCTTTATCCTCGCTATGCAGGCTTCCTTGTCGAATTTAACAGTAACACTCATACCAGACCCACCTCATAATGATGCAGCTTCCTGCGGTCGTAAAGCTTGTCAATGCTGTGAACCGTGTACTCCCTGCCCTCGAAAGTGATGCGCTGTTCTTCCTCAAAACCGTCCGTCCCCGATGAATTCCGACAATCATAGATAAGCACTGCCGAAAGCCGAAGCTCTCGGTTCTGCTTGTCGGTCGAAACAGACGATGACGGGTCTATCCTCACATTTTTCAGCGTTACGGGTTCGGAATAGCTGACCTTCCGTACTCGTCCTCATCGAGCGGAGTTTCAAGCGTGCAGCTGTGCGGAAGCATCGACTTTGGAATAGCTGTCACGGAGCAAGCCACCTTCCGAGCAGTCCTGCCTGTTCAAGCAAGGAAACGGTCGTAGGGCATATATTCACGCCGTTGTAAGTCCTGCCGGAAGTGCCGCCCGAATAGCTGAACTTTCCGAGCGTTGCCTGCCCGAACGAACCGCTGTCCAGAGCGGATACGCCTCCTGCATTATCGAGATATGCGACTTCCGCCGCAACAGCCTTTCGGAGCAGCTCTTTCTGCCGCTCCGTCAGCTTTTCTGTGTCGGGCGCACGGAAAAACAAGCCGTTTACAGCATCTTCCGCACGTTCGATAAGAGAGGGGAGTTCATCTTCGGGAGCATCACCGTGATAAACGTCACGGTAATACTCGGCTGTAATGTATGCCATTACGCCTTGATGTCCGAAGCCTTGACGGTAATGTAACCGACAGCAACGACCTTGCCCGATGAGATGTTTGCTACCTCGATAACGCTGCCCTCGGCTGCCGTGATCTCGGTAGTGCCGCTTGTAAGCTCCGTACCGCCGTAGCTTTCCGATGTCGTTCCATAAGCCGCACGAACGGAAGGGTTGACCTTGTACTGATAAGTCGTGCCCGTGTTGCCTGCGCTTACAGCTGCAACGGTCTTGCCCTTTGCCGAGCCTGCCGAAAGCGAAACCGTAAGAGCGGCAGGGGAGTACACCGTGCGGATAGCAACGGAACGCAGAACCTTATGACCGTAAGCCATACGACCCTGAACTGCACTCGCTCCGATGTACTGACCCGAACCGCCAAGGTCCTGAATATGTACGCCGACCTTGAACTCTTCCGCTCTTGTCGCAAACTTCGGGTGACCTGCGATCATTGCAAGGTTAGCTGTGCTGTCGTTCCAATCAAGAACAAGGAAGCCTGCGATCTTGCCGATAGCGCCCGTCTGAACTACCGTATCACCGAGAGCGGAAGCCTTGATAAATTCGGGAGCGTTGAGGATAAGCGCCGAAGTTTCGGGAGTAACAAGAAGATAACGTCCGTTGATAGGAATGTTAGCCTTGTTCATAGCCGTGCGGATATCCACAATAGTGCTGTAAATGTTGTCCTTTGTGAGGGTTGCAACGTTCATCGGCGTAGAGCCTGCGATAAGCACGGAAGCGCCGTCATTGTCCTCCTGAAGTGCAAGGGAATAGCCTGCGCTGTCAAGACGGTCAGCAACAAGATTGTCGGGGACTGTTGCTGCATCGTAGCCGTCAATGATCTCGTTTACAGCCTTATCCTTGTCAATGACGAAGTTCTCGTAGCTCGTTGAGCCGATGCCAGCCTTGATACCGTTCGCGCGGTCATAGTCGGAAACTGCGACCTCGGTATCTCTTACGGGTATCTTAACAAGTCCCGCCGCAGGTGAACCCTCATAGTCATTGTTGAATACAACGCCGACCTTGAGTACGCTCTCCTGACGGAGCTTTGCAAGTACAAGCTTTGAATATCTTTCCTGTGATTCATGTGCCATATTTTTTATACCTCCGATTAAATTTTAATGTTCGGGTTTCGGGCAAGGAATGCCGCCGTCACCCCGTCTTTGTTGTTTGAGCCGCCCGAAAGGTCAACGCCCGTTGTGATGCCTTTCGTCTGAACAGCACCGCAGAATGACGGATATTTCGTTACTACCTCGTCAATAGCCTGCTCAATGGTCTTGCTGTCGCTCACCTTAGCCATAGCAAGCGCTATAACGTCGTCTACGGCTTCGGGCTTCACGCCCTTGGAATAAGCCGTGCATCTGGCTTCTGCCGCCTCAGCACGCTTCACAGCCTCTGTCCTGCCGTTCTCTGCGGCGGTTATCTTTCCCTGCGAAAGCTGTTCCGCCGTTTTCTGACTGTCCTGCCATTCCTTAAAGGCTTTCAGCTCATCTTTCGAGGGCATATCCTTCTTTGCCCTGTCAAGCCTCTGCTTAACGATATCGTCAAGCTCTTTCTGCGTGAAGGTCTTTTCCGCACCCTCGTTCGTAGATACACCCTTTTCGTCCTGCGGACTTACGGGCTGTGTTGGATCACCTCCGCTGTTTTCTGCCTGATTGGTTTCGGTTACGGTTGTGTTTGTTTCTGCCATTGAAATTACCTCCGTTTATAGCCTGTCGGCTGTTTATTCCGTGCGGATTTTAACGCCGTTCAGCACGTTTCGGGCATAAAAATAGCGCTCTGTCCTCCAACTGTTGGAGAACCGAACGCTTATTTCTGTATTAAATTATTCGGGCATAGGAAAACCGCCTTGATTTCTCAAAGCGGTTAGTCTGTATTTTTTACTTCTTTTTGCTGTTCAAGAAAATGTTTATAACTTTCCTGCGCTTCCTTAGGAGCATCATCATTCACTACACGAATAAGACCTTCATAATGATACCATTCTTTTTTTGAGCACCAAAAATAATCAAATTTTCTCATTAATCATCGCCTCTTTCAAAAGTTTGATAAATTCCTCGGAGAAGTCGTTTGAATTTGATGATTTAGATTTACTGAGTATTTCGGGCGTGATTTCTTTCAGCTTGACATTTCTTGATTGTCTTTCATAGGGTACAAATATTGAATACTCAGATACGTTGTTGCACAAATAATCTAACAAATCCGTTTGTGAAATGTTCTCTTTGAATATATTATAATACGCTTGTTTTGCTATGTCAAGACCCTTTTCGCCATAAGTACGGGAAATAATATGCCCCATTTCGTGAACAGCAATTCCCGTAAAATCGGTAGCCGCAAGCTGATTATCTGCATTAAGGTTCTGATTTGTGATTTTGGCGTTTCTCATAGCCTTATTGTTGAAGCAAATGGTGTTGTTTACCGTTTCCGCAAAGTCATCATCTGACATATTTGTAAATCGCAAGGTGATTTTCTGATTGATATTATATTCAGTTTTTAAACTGCTTATAGTATCTATCTGCTGTCGGAGCATTTCAATATCACCGTCGTATGTATTCGGCTGATATAGCTTTACGCCACGTTCCTTTGCGTATGCCGATATTTTTTCAAGTTCCTCCGCAGAATGTTTTTGAGAAACAGTTTTGCTCCAGTCGTTGGTAGATGAAGCCATTTTATTGTTCAGAGCCGCAAGCTCTTTGTTCGCCTTAGTCCTATACCCCTGCACCGTCAGCCTGTCTGCTTTCCTCGGAAGACCCGTTTTCTCGCAGTATTCGTTGTAAGCGGCTGTCCTGCGTTTTACTCTGTCCTTGGCGGCTTTTGCACCCTCTTTGTCACCTGCGGAGTTCAGCATCGAAACTTCACGCTTTGCCGAACGCACTTCACGTTCAAGCCTGCGCTGTTCCTGCTTCTGCTTGTAAAGCTTGTCGTTTTCCTCTTTATCATAAGGAAAATACGTCTGTGTGGAAACACCCTCGATATAAGGGTAAATATGATGCCCGCAGTTGATGCCGAGAATGCCGTCGGGTTCGCCGTAGCTCGAAGTTTTCCATGCAGGATATTTTCGGTTCTTGCCGCTTTTGCTGAAAATCCTGCCCTGATCGAGCGCGCATTTCGGTCTTGCACCCGCGTGTGAATCGACTTCCAAAAGGTCAATATCATAATCATTCATTCGGAAAAACTGTGCTTCATGCGCCGCATTGGAACAGGTCGTACGAACGTCCATATTGACATAAGCTTCGGGCGACCATTGCCGTCCTGCAGCGTCCACAAATGCAGGAATACCTTTCTCGGACATTTCCTTTATGCATTGCCGAACGGCTGTCTGTCGGCTCTCTGCGCCCATTATGACCTTGCCTGCCGCCTTGTTCAGCGTGTCAAGGTGCTGCTGCTTGTCTATGATCTCCGCCGCTTTGTTCACGGCAGCCGCCGCAGTAGTCTTTGCGAAGTACCGCATAACGGTGTTGACCTTGTTCAGGCGGTCTTTAGCCTGCTTGCTGTACATTGCCGCCGCCTGCAAAGCGGTTTCTTCCATCGGAACGGTCGTCCCCTCGATAATGCCGTCCGAAACAAGCTTTCCGAACCCCTCGTCCATATCCTTGACCGCCGCAAGAGCCGCCCTTGTCATTGCGATCTCTTCCATATCAGCAGCAATGTCCGAATATTCGGCAATGGTGCGGATATTTGCCCTGTCAAGCTTGCCGAGAGCCGCAAGCTGCTGTATCTTCCATTGAGCCGTAGGAATGTCCGCCCGACCCTCGGAAAGATATTCGGCTATGTTCTGCAGCAGGTCATCTTCCATAGCAACAAGCACATCGGAACATTCCTCAGCAAGCTCCATAAGTTCAAGCCGTGTCAAGCCTTATCACCGCCGAAGAGATCGTCCAACTGCGCACCGCCCATATTCTGATCTTTGGCAATGCGCTCTATCTTTTTGAGAGCCGTTTCTTCATCGCACTTGAATATCTCCATAATAGCCTCTGCCTTGCTCTGTAAGCCTGCCGAAACGAGCTTGATGTTGTTGTCAATGAGAGTGTTCTCGTCAATTATGACGTTATCCTTGAAGCCTACGGAAAGCTTATATTCTGCCCTCGGAAGTTCACCAAGACTTATGCCAAGCTCTATCACAGCCTTGCAGAATTCCTCAAAGAGTTCCACAAGCTGATTTTTATGCCCCTTGACAGTCCGAGCCGTCTTACTTTCCTGCGATATAACTTCCGTTGCGGTTTTCATACCCTCATTTGCATCGAAAGACAGCGTTCCTGCGGAAAGCCCCGTCTGAAAGCAGAGTATATTCAGCAGAGCATTGATAGCCCTGATATGCTCGTCCACTCGGAGCTCGATAGTGTTGTCGGTTATTTTTAGGTCCTTGTCCTCATCGCATTTCAGCGCAACATACGCCTCATCATCGGCATCGAAATACCGAACTTCTAACCCCGTTGTCGGGTCAATTACGGTTTGAACACAACTGCTCGGTACGATTATTCTCTTTTTGCCGAGAACGAATTCCCTCGCAAAGCTGTCGAACGCAACATCAAGTGCTTTAAGCGTATCGAGCGCATTCGCATAGACCGAAATACCGAGTGGAACATAGAACTCTGCATTGTTCGCCACGTCAGGGCGGAAGTACTGAAAGGTCGGCATTGGGATATCCGATTCGGTAAAATCGGGAGCATCTCCGAACAGCTCGCTCAAAGGACAGCGTTCGCCGACAGCGGTTTCGCTGTTCGACTTGAAAAGAAACGTTTCCGTCCTGTTTTTACCGTCGGGAAGAAGCGTCTGCCGCTCGAAGATCGTGTAAAAGACCTTTCCCTTGACCAATGACGAGCGGAAAACGGCGGAAGTAATGCGCTTGTTATCCCACGAAAGCGGAAGAAAATCCGCACCCGATATGTAGTTCACGCATATTTCCCCGTCTTTGACATACTCCCGAAGCACTCCGCCGCCCTCGGCAAACGAACGGGCGATAAGCTCGGGAACGTGCTTCCAGAACCCTTGCTCGTTCATTACTTTGTCAATGTACTCCTTGTACTGCTCATTGTCGCAGGCTATCTCGACCTGTTCCGCAAAGCAGAGGACAGACAGCTCATCGCAAAGCGTCTTTCCTGCGTTCAGCAGGTTCATTCGGCGCAAACCCTTTTTGTATAACCCCGAACGCCTGACCGTGTTCCAGTACGGCTTGCCCTTGTAAACCTCCGTCCAGCTGTACATATCGTTGTAAAACTTTTCAAGGCTCGGTGCGTCCTCGTTCGGGAACGCCGCCGTATAGTCGTTTAATATCAATTTATCACCTTACCCTTACATTCAGAATATCTTTCATATACGGCTCTGTGGAATACTCCTGCGCATCGAGGTTGTCAATGTTTGTCGTTCCATCGTCAAGGCGGATATCCGCAGTTTCGCTGTCCGCCCACATTGCTTCCGAGAATGCGTCTATCGTTGCCGTGCAGCTTTTGTGTATCTTGTACCGTCCTGCACCCTGCAAAATGCAGTAGAAACGGATACGGTCGTTTATTTCTTTTTTACGCGCGTTGTGAACGTTTATCTTCCAGCCGTTCTGTGCAGCTTCGGCTTTTATTCCACCGATGAGCGTCTGTTCTGTGTTGTCGCAGTACATATCGGTCACGGGAAAACGTCCGCCTGCAATGAGCCTGCACTCTTCGATGAATTTCCCAAGGTCATCATAAAGCTGTTTCGGCGTTGCAGCGTCCTTCCTGCGGTAGTCGTGTATCGTTATGATCTCACGGAAACCTCTTGTAAAAGCCGTACAGTTAAAAGCGTGAGCCGATGAACCGCCGCCGAAGTCTACGCCTATCGTTGCAAAGATGATGTCATCAGGCAGGCTGTCAATGATAAAATCCTGCGGAGTGTCGGCAAAGTTGCGGTAGATAAGCCCCTCTGCGTTCACCCAGTCGCCTAAAATGTATCGGTCATAGTAGATCGTACCCTGATATTCACGCTTCAGATTTTCCACAAAATCAGCCGAGAGGAAAGGGTTATCATCGAGCGTGTATTTCTGACAGTAGATGTCCGCATCGCTGTCAAGAAATTTCTTGAACCAATGATGCCGACCCTCGGGGTTGCACGTCCCGTCAAAGCGGCTGTAAGGCTTGTCAAGTCGGGATTTGAGCATATCGAAAACGCCTTGATGCCATGTCACGACCTCGTCACCGTAGCAGTATTTGATAGACGAACCTCGAAGCCTGTCGACCTGCGTTATCTTATCCGCACCAAGACAGTAGCAATGTTCGCCGAACAGCTCCGCCGTGTTATCCGAGCGAATGTCCGTCACGAATGCCGAACCCCACATATCACGGAGTGGTTCGATGATGTTTCTCTGTAAAGTGCCTTTTGTATTGCCGAGAAGAACCACAAGCCCCTCTTTGCCTGCGACAGCTCTTATGCGCTTTGGGATAACGAAGTAGTCCATATAGGTCTTGCCCGAACGGGTAGCACCCGACTTCACGTTCCAACGGTGCGTTGCCGAGCGGAAATATTCCTGCTGCATAGGAGAAAAAGCCATTATTCGCCGCCCCCAATCTTGGAAAGCACTTCGTCAAGCTTCGAGAGTGCGTCAGAGGTGTCTTCAAGCGGCTTTTCTCTCCACCCCTTGAAATTGTTCGTAAGCGAGAACTTCGCCCCGTTCACGCCGTCACGGTCGTACAAGCGGCGCTCTGCGTATTCCTCGCAACGGGATTTCGCAACGGTGATGATGTCGTTGAACTTGTCCGAACGTGCCTGATAATTAAGAAGGGACTGCCTTGTCTTGAACCCAAGAGCAAGAGCCAGTCCCGTTACAGTAGGAGGGTGAGCGCCGACTATCACGGGTTCACCATTCTTGTCATATACAACAGTTTTGCCGCCGCTGTCGGTCAGAACGTGACCCTCGCAGTCCTTGAAATACTCCTCGATAGCCGCCGACATTTCCGCAGCGGACTTATATCGGAGCGGATTTGTTTTGCCCGTGATCTTCACCTCCTTTTAGGTATAAAAAAATCCGCTGACAGAAAACTGTAAGCGGATATAATAATTTCATTATATCAATTTTAGCACAAACATAGTGACAAGTCAAGCCTTTTTTGAAATTTCTTCAAGGGCGTATCCGTGAAGTCTATGTATCTGTCGGATATTGACGTTCAGCTCCATTGCGATCTGCTCCCAGGACTTACAGTAGAGATAGCGCATATTGAGAACTTGCCGCCTTTTATCATCTTCCACAAGATAGATGAGCTTTCCTGCCGCACGGTACGGCACCAACAAAAACTCTCTGCACCTGTTCATCTCGGCTTCACGGTCGGACAGCTCGCAGTATGCATTTTCAACAGCGTTTCCGTTATGCTCAAATTCTGCTCCCGTGCCGTTGTATCGGATAGCCTTGCCGCCCGTGAGCTTGCGTTCAAAGTTTCTGTATCTGTCCCTCGCTTTGAAATACTGCAAGCCCGCCGACCTTGCCTTGCCGAGTATTTCCTTGACTTCCGTTGTCGTCATCTTCTCCCTCCTATAAGCCGTGTCTAAAATTGGTTAATCGTCATCGTCTTTTTCATCATCACCGAAGAACACATTGTAAGTCTTACCGTCCATCTCAAAAGACGTTTCGGTATCACTAAGGCAAGACCAGTCAAGTTTTTGACCGCAAAAACTTCTGTCATTTTTGAAATGATATCGTCCTCGTCAGCAGTAAACGGTACTTCAAATTCAAATTGAATATCAATGTCATCATCTGTTGCGTGACCTAATATCTTTTTGGTGGGAAGTTCTTTGCCGTTGATATATTGCTTTATCATTCTTCCTCATCATCTCCAATCTCATCTTTCAAAGCTTCCTTTGCTTCCTGCATCGTCTTGTAGCAGTCCTCGACGGGGAAAATGTAAATATCCGCCGATTCCTGCTCTGCCGTCTGTGCGTTGAAATATTCAAGCACTTCGTCTATATCGTCAAGAACCCTGCAACCGCGATTAATATAAGGCGAACAAAGAACATATCCGTGTATCTCGGTTATGAAAAAATATCCCGTTGCTTCACACGCTTCTCCAAATTCGTCACGTTCTACTACATTTACTTCGCTGCCTGCTTTTAAATTATCGATCATTTTTTATTCCTCCATATTTATTCTATAAAAGCTTTCATCATCGGTCAGCAAACCTACTGCTTTAAGAGCGGGTATAAGCTTGTCGTGATCCGATTTTGCTTTGTTGACCTGTATTTTAAGCCGTTCGGAACGTTTGACGTTATCCTGATACTTGCGGCAGATCACCAAACTGCGGGTAGCCTGTTCCTTCGACAGCCGATATTCTTTGAGAAGCTGACATTCCTGCTGCATTGCTTCTTCCTTTGGCAGATCGTCAAACTTGAACCTAAGATAGATCACCCGAAGCCTGTCAAAGTATTTGTATTCAGCACCGGGAAAGTCCTCATAGTCTATCGTCCCGTCATAACATTGCCGTTTCAGATCTTTCCATACGGCTTCGTCCGAAAAATCGGGTAGAGGTTTTCTGTAATACTTCATATCGACCGCCTTAAAGTGTTACGGGTTGTGACGGGTTTACACCATTTCACAAGAACTCTCTATATATTATATATATTTTCTTTTTCAAGTCCCCTGTGAAAGGTTTAGTAAAAACCCGAAAACCCGTAACAACCCGTAACATAATTATTGGTTTTTATACCATTCCTGAATGGATATACCTGTTATATACTTCCCGTCACGTCTTGCTTCACGTTGGATTCCGTCTTTTTTCAAAAGCTCGGTAGTAAAGCGAGTATGTGACATCTTATATTCGTTGTTGTCGCTTGCCCACCTGCAGTAAACAGCATATAACACACTCGACTGCTCCGAACCGCCACCGACAGTGCAGCAGGCGGTCAGAAACGCCGAGATAACGTCCATTTCACGCCGATAGTCTTCTACCGCAGTTACGACCGCAGACGGCATACGCAGCCCCTCTGACTTGTAAAGAGCATAGCCGTCGACCGCCCACTTCAAAATAGCGGGAAGTTCCTTGCGCAGCTTGTACGGAAGGTTGCGGTCAACCTTGTTTTCGGGGATAGCCGCCGTGAACGGAACAAGGTGTATTCTTCGCCATATACCCGTGTCCGTGCCTCTGATTATCGGCTTGTGATTGGTAGCCATCCATATCTTGAACTCGGGCGTGAACTCAAATTCCTGCGAATACTGGAAGCGAGCCGTCACGGGATCACCGCCTGTCAGCTGCTTTATAAGTCCCTCATCAAGACGCATTCCCTCGTTAGGCTCAACCGTTGTAACGAAGCGTGCGCCTTTAAGTCGGGCAATGTCAGAACGTGCGCTGCCTGTGTTCTTCTGCGAAACCATTATCGTTTCCGGCTGTGCGTTTGCAGCATAGTCACCCATCATTGCACGGATAGTGTCAAGGAACGTTGACTTGCCGTTCCGTCCTGTGCCGTAGAGGAAGAAAACGCATTGCTCCGATGTGCTTCCGCTAAGGGAATAGCCGACAGCCTTCTGAATGTATCGTATCATTTCACGGCCACCGCAGAAGATCGTGTCAAGGAACGCTTCCCATTGAGGGCAGCCTTTATCCGATATGCCCGTGCCTGTAAGCTTGGTTATGTACTTTTCAATGTCATGTGGACGTACAATATTTTCTTTAAGGCTGATTATGCCGCTCGGGGTGTTCAGAATGTATTTGTCACGGTCAAACTGGCTCAAAACTATCGGAACTTTGTGCTGAAGTTCTTTCTTCATCGCAGTTTTTGCCTTTGAGCTTCGGGAAGTTTTTATGTGACGCTGAAAAGCTTTTTCCATTGACTGACCCGATTCGGGCGGATTCCGCAGATCTATCTGCTTGTATATTTCAAGTTCGCTCTGCATAACGTCAAGCGAATCATCAGCCACACGGTCAATTGTTCCCGTGATATCTCTGCACCACCGCCGTTCGTCCCAGTAATACCAGGCTTTTTCCACATAGCAATATCGCAGACGCTTGCCGTAATTAACGAACATTCGCTCTGCATTTCCCGTATCGTCAAGAGAATACAGATGTACCTCTTCACCTTTTTCATCTTCAACGTGAGCTGTTCCGCTTGGTGTTATGGTGATAGAGTAGTTGTCGATCGGAGAAGGCGCTTTTTCGCCGTAAACGGTTCTGCAGTCAGTGATAGCTTTCTGTACTGTAAGCGCGCCGTAAGTGCTGCCCGACTGTTTTCTGTCCCATTTGTCACGCATAAGCCCTGATGAGCGAAAAACCTTGTCTATCGCGTCAGCATCACGTTTGAGCCAAAATGCAAGAATGTTGCAGAGAGCAATATCCGCTTCGGAGTGTGATTTATAGTGGTTTTCAAAGTTTCCTGCCATAAGGTCATTGAAAAGCGCCCCCTGCTTTGAACTGCGGAGCTTGTCGAGCATTTCTGAAATATCACCATTCAGATTTCCCGAAGGAGCAGGAGCTTTCGGCTGAACGGGTGTACTGCCGCCGCCTATGTATTTTTCGTGCAAAGCTTTGATACTGTCGGTACAGTCAGCGATAGGATAGTCTGTTATTGCATTGCCCGTCATAATGAAATACCTGCCGTTTTCATACATCTCGACAGCGTTTCTGCGCCGCCCACCCGAAGGGAGCGAGCCACGGCATATTATGTGTATGCCGTGACCACTCTGCGAAACCTCCGTATATGACTGCAAGGTGTGAATGAATTCTCCTGCAATATTTCCTGTTATACCGTTTCTGAACTGTTCA
The DNA here is from genome assembly GCA_937926145.1 of uncultured Ruminococcus sp. GTDB lineage: Bacteria > Bacillota > Clostridia > Oscillospirales > Ruminococcaceae > UMGS363. The sequence continues at coordinate 19,193 of CALANW010000073.1, forward strand.
AGGCTGTCACCGATGCCGTCAAGATCAACGCCGAAGTAGCCTGATTTTCCGTCAAAGACAAAGCCTATGCCCGAAAATTCACGGGAAGCTTCAACAGCAGTATCAAAGTCAGTCCAGGTGGAAGGGTCGTTGGACCTTGCCGCAGTTCCGTCAAGTGCATTTACGGGTATCTTCCGAAGCTTTCCGTTCTCATCATCGGGAATCCCTTTCCAACATATCCAGCAGCGCAGAGCCTTAAGCTCCGCAGGAATTTTTTCATACATTTTGCTCACCTCAGAACGGTATGTCATCTGCGCCTATCTCTTCAAACCCTTCAAGGTCGGTCGGAGTAAACTGCTGTGCTGTTGCAGGCTGTGCGAAAGCGTCCTGCTTCGGCTGACTGTATGTATTATTGCCGACCTGCTGTGTTCCTGCGGTCTTAAAGACGTGTTTGCACTCGGAGTATGCAGTCTGATTGCAGAATTTTACACGCTCTCTGATTTTGTCGTCATTGCCTTTCTGATGCTCGATCTCAACATTGCAGCACTTTCCCACAAAGTCTTTGCAGAGTTCTTCAACGGAAGCATAATTCTTGCCCGAGGGAAGCTTGACTGCGTTTGCAAGGTTCATAAGCTGCTTAAAGCTGTAATTGTCTACCTGCCTGTCCTGCTCGGAGGGTTCTTTCTTCTTCCAGATCGAGTGGAAAATGTATTTGTTCTGATATCTCTGCGAAACATCGTTTCTGATAACGAAGCGAATGTCGAGAAAAGGCGTTCCGCTCTTGGTGGCTGCAGGAAGTGCGTCCTTGACGATGCACTCATACTTGCCCTTGGGGAGAAGCTCGCTCCCTCCTCCAACGTTGTCATAATTGGTTGAAAAATTCATTGTGTTATACCTCCCGGATTATTTTTATAGCATCATCAACGGAACGCGCAACGCCTGCAATAGCTCCGTAATTCTGCATTTGTTCTAAAAAGTGTTTCTGATCTTTGCTAAGACGACCCGAAGGCGTTTTTACCTCGATAAAAAATATTTTCCCGTCCGAATGTCTGAACCCGAACAGATCGGAGAAGCCTTTCGGAAGTCCTGTTTCAAAGTGCCGTCCGTCGTATGTTACACCGCTTCCGACATTTGCTCGGAATACCGTTGCATATTCCGACAGTGCTATTCGTACAGCGTTCTGTATAGCGTGTTCTTCGGTCATAGCATACCTCTGTTTCTGGCTTGGTAATACGCCCAGCCTTGTTTGTATCCGTGTTTTTTTGCATAAGCAACAAGCTCACCATAGTTTTTGCACTCTTCGGGGGAAGAAAAGTCAAGCTTGAACCCTTCTATTTTTTGCAGTTCAGCCGACGCTGTTTCGAGCTGATGTTCCTGCTTCGGGAACACAAAGCCGCATTTCGGACATTTGTCCGCAGATTTGAAAACAGCATAGCATCGAGGACACATTCGGGCGTTGACGGGTGTTTCTGCGCTTCTTTTTTTATCAGCCTTATCCCGTTTTTCGAGCGACCATTTGCGGTCATCGTCGGGCATTCCGAAACGGGCATAGTTCCCAACGTGGTCTATGATGACCGCACGTTTGCCCGGCTTGTATCTCATACAGCGCATAGACTGCTGAATATACAGCGTCAAGGACTTTGTAGGTCGAAGCAGTATCGCACATTCGCAGTCGGGGACATCGAAGCCCTCGGAGATAAGGTCAACGTTGCACAGGATATCTATTGCCCCGCGTCTGAAATCCTCGATAAGCTTTTCACGCTCTGCCGCAGGTGTGCTTCCGTCAATGTGTGCCGCCTCGATACCCGATTTCCTGAACGCCGCCGCCATTTCCTCCGAGTGACGTATTGAAGCACAGTAACATATAGCCTGCTTGCCTATCGCAAGCTTTTTGTAACAGCCGATAACATCACCGAAAACTGTACTTTTGGCAAGAAGCTTTTCAATGTCGCTTGCCACATATTCGCCGTGCGATATTTTTATTCCCGTCAGATCGGAAACTGACGGAGCATAGTAATCATACGGCGCAAGAAAATTGTTCTCGATAAGCCACTTCGCAGAAACGCCCTCTATCAGAATGTCGTTCACATCTCCAAGACCGTCACCATTCAGACGGATAGGCGTTGCGGTCACGCCCAGGAAACGTGCTTTTGGAAACTCCTCGTATATCGTCTTATATGAAGCAGCTAAACAATGATGATTTTCGTCTGTGATGATAAGTGACGGCGGACGAAGCTTTTCGGCTCGCCTTGCCGCCGTTTGTACCATCATAACGTCACATAGGCTCATATCAACGCCCCAACGGGAGAAGGTCCGTATTATCTGATCCCGAAGCTCTCTGCGGTGGATAAGGAACAGCACGTTGTTCTCCTTGTAGGTCGTGCGCTTGGCTATTTCTGCAACGATGATAGATTTACCGCCGCCGCAGGGGAGAACTATGCAGGGGGATCTGTAACCCCTGCGATAGGCTTCTCTGACCTGCTCGATAAGGTCTTCCTGATAATCACGAAGCATTTGTATTCGCCGCCGCTTCTTTGCGCTTCTTGGTTTCGGCAAGCACACAGTTTATACAAAGCTTTCTTCCGAATGCCTTTATTGACCCGTCAACTATCTGCTGTGCCGTTCTGCCCGAAGCAGGCATTATCGGCTTGCCGCAGTCTGTACAGGTGTGTTCGGGCGCAAGGTGATAGTAAATGCGGAGCGCACCGTCTACGGCTTTCAGATCATTGTCGATATACTGTGCTTCAAACAGTCCCATAGGAGATTTGACCGTATCAGCACCGCTCGTCTGTGTGGAAAACATATATTTCCCGTTGCTCGCAACAGTTTTCAGCACAGTGGTAAACATACCCTCGATATTGACCTTTTCGTCAAGGAGCTTTCCTATCGTCTTGAACTTTTCTCTTCCGTTGTCGTCGGTGTCAATGTGTCCGAGAAAATATACGATAACATCGTTCGGAAGTTCTTCGACAAAGCGTATCAGCTCCCACATATTCTTGCCGATGTCGTTGAACTTGTCATAACCCTTTTCTTTTGCGCGGCGCATGAATTCATTTACCATAAGATACTGGCAATCATCGACAGCAACAGCTTTCTTTCCGCAGGTTTTGATAAAATCCTTTATTCTTGAGTAATCGTCCGAGTTCAGCACCGAAGAAAATTTTGTGCGGAAAGGGAGCGGCTTTCCGTTGACATTAACAAGCGCAAGCTCATCAGCATCAAAATTTCTCATTGAAGTAGATTTTCCGCTTCCCGAATATCCGATAACGAGTATAGGCAATCCCATAATATTTCCTCCTCACTTGATAATGACCGACTGAGAACGTGTGAGCTTCGCGAAAGGGATTTCCTTGTCCGCTTTAAGGTCCTGCTTAACGAATGTCTTCCTTATTTCGGGAAGAGAATACTTCAGCAGATCGTCACGGTCGTTTTCCTGCGCCCAGCCGATAAATTTTGCTTCGTCGGTGATCTCGACCGATTCGGGGTTGTTTCTTATGGAAATGACAGCACGGGGCATATCTATCTTTTTGAGCTTTGCCGCTTCCATACATTCCATAAGATACTTCTTCATACGCTCGACAGTCTTTTCCTTGGCCTGCCTGCGTGTGCGGAGCCGAGCTTCTTCGGACTTGATGCTGTCTGCCTCGGCGGCAATGTTCTTTATGTACATTGCCACAGCTTCAGCCTTGTCCTGTATTTCAAGCTCCATGCCCTCAAGAGTATCGAACCAAGCCTGTGCCATTTCTTCACGGACAGCGGCGGGGTCAACTGCGTTTCCGTCATCATCGGTGAAACCTCCGTTACCGTCGGGAGAAAACTCCATATCACCGATAGCTTCGTACTGGTCGAACAGGAACTGAAATTCCTGCGTCATTTCATATAAACTTGACATATACATTATCCTTTCTCAACTAAAAATTTTTACGCTCTTAATGACCTTGTAAAGCTCTGAATTATCAGAACCGCTTACAATTTCAAGCAGCTTTTTGTACTGTTCCATTGACATCTGAAAAGCGAGTATCTTCGTTGTGGGAGCAGAAGCCGAACTGCTTTTGAGCTTCTTGACCTCATCTTCAAGCTCCCATATCCTGTCGTCTTTGGCGTTAAGTGTGTCAGCGAAATCCTTGCGCTCCGCTGCAAGAGTGTGTTCCATTTCTGAGTTCATCTTGTTAGCCACTTCCGAAACGCGGCGGTTCATCTCGTCAACATCTACAGCCACATCAACAGGTCTGTTCTCCAGTTCCTTTACACGCTGTTCAAGCTCGGAGTTTTTAACGGAAAGCTTCGAGCTTATGTTTTCAGCATATTCGGCACGTTCTTCCGCTTTCTGAACATCGTCCTTGCTCATTTCAAGGTTTTCCTTGGTTTCTTCAAGCTGCTTTTTCAGCTTGATGTATTCCTTGTGGGTGGTGATATCGCCGTTCATTACCTGTTCGACAAGTTCGGGCGGGGCGGAAGGCTTTGCAACTTCATACTGCAAGGATTTTGAGAGGCTGTCAAAAAGCTGTGCTTGCTCGTTCGTCCGAATTTCGGACGAACGAAACTGATGAATTTTTATCATTTCGTAAACAGTTGACTTTTTGAACCCCATTGAAGTAATCCACTTTTCAAAAACGCCGTTGTTCTCGCCGAAACCGTGCTTTGCAAGCTTCTCCTGCGCCTCGGCAAAAATTCTTCCGCAGTTCGCCGTGAAGTTCATATATTCGTTGCGGAGCTGTTCTTCCTTGTGACGGAGATAGTCGCCAAGCTCGGCAGTAAGCACCGCATAGTTGAACTTCTCGGCAATCTCCGCCGCACGTTCGGGCTGAACGGTGGGGAGTTCGGCAGGCTTGGACGCTTCCAAAAACTTTTCAAAGTTTCTGCTTCCCACAACTGATCTGAGCTTGTCCTTATCGGGATAGTTAAGATAATCCTCAACGGTGTTTATACCTGCACGCTTAAAAGCTGTGAATGTTCTTACATCAAGGTCAAGCTCATCAATTCCAAGAGAGAGTTTGTTTTCCATACCGCACCTCACAAAACCGCAAAACATTCGCCGACAATTTTTGCTGTGCGGCTGTACAGATGATGCTCGTTAATGTTCTTCTCGATTACCTTACGCTGTGCAGCCGTTAAGCCACTGCCCTTAAGCCACTGTGTCTTGTAAAGCTCCGAATTGAACTCCTCGGCTTTCTGTAAAGCTTCCGTCACCGATTTGCAGGGGATAAAGTAAATATCACCTGCATCGTTGACGTTCCAACGTCCGCTGATCTCCATGTAGGCATTTTCACGGGGCGAACCGTAATGATACGGACGTTCATTGTCATCATCACGCTTGTAGTCCTCAAGCTTCTCAATGAGCAAGAGAGCCTTTTCACGGTAGCTTTCTTCCTCGGCAGAAACCACGAAGCAGTGGTGCGAATAGTAATACTGCGATACGATAAGTACATATTTTATATCATTCATACTTGACAAATCCTTTCTTATGCCTTATAATAAGGCTGGTTAGTATTGTTTTGAGCCTGTTTCGGTTGCCGCCGATAGGGCTCTTTTTTTGTGCAGTTTTCGGGAGGACAGCCTCTCGGTTCGCCTGTATCGAGTATGTAGTGACAGGCTGTAACGTGGTTTGTGCTGATAGGGCGGCGGTGTACACAGCCATTGCAGGTACGTCTATTCATTCCGCCCACCAGCCTTTCTGAAAGCACTGAAGAAACAGCGTACAGCGGCTTTGATCTGTCGTTTTTCCTCGTCCGTGAAACAGAGTGCGGCGTTTTCCGCAAACTGGAGGACAAGGAGCAGAACGACAACTGCTACGATGATGCACATTATTACTTTATACATCTTTCTCACTCCTTTAAGCATCTGCTCTTCGCTTCGGTTCGATAATTCCACCCTTCGGCGGAAAATACTCGAACACCCTGTCGAGCGGTATTTCAAGATATGCGAGGATAGCATATATTTCGTGAATGTCCCAGAAGTATTCCTTTGCGGTCATTCTCTGCGAAACATAGCTCCTGCTTCTTCCGAGCAGCGCGGCAAGGTCCATGTTCCTGATGTCCCTTTCCTGCATTGCTCCTCTTAATTTAGGGTATGGTTTCATTTAGGTTCACTTCCTTTCACAGCATAGCCAGTTCGTTGGCTTCGTCTTTCAGCTTGTCCAGTCTAAGCCTGAGCGACCTCTGTTCGTCCTCGATCTCCTGCATACGTTTTGCGGTTTCCTGCATATCGCAGATAACACGCATACCGTATTCAAAGTAAAGATTTGCTACCTTTTCCTTGGCGTTTGCACAGTTGCGATTAAAAGCAGGGTGATAGTTATACACAAACTGTATGATCTCAAATTCTTCATCACTCGGCTTTCTTGTGCAGTCGGGAAGTCTGCGTTCAAATTCTTCTCTGGTCATTTCTTTTACTTCCTTTCTTGACTAATACTTCCATTCGTTGTATAATTATGTAAATTAATAGCGAAAGGAGGGATAGATATGAAGTTGACTTTAAATCCGGAATTCTACAGCAAAAAGCGTATTCTCCAATGTCCAAAGTGCAAAAAGGAAGTGGAGTTCACTTTTGCTCAACTGAATTCAATTGTGACTTGTCCAAATTGTAAAGCTCAAATTACATTAAAGGACAATATAACAGGCAAGCTAAAATAGTTGTGATTAGTCTATCTCAACTTCCAAATTCATTTTTTCAAGCTCTTCGACCGCTTCTTTCAGTTCGGAGAGCTTTTTCTCTACCGTCTGCATCTGTTCCTTGATCTTGTCGATGTTCTTCGCTGTAACGGTACACTCGTAAGCAATTTTGCTCATGGTTTCACCTCACTTTCTTAGCCAAAATCTTCATCGAATATTTCTTTTGCAGCGGCTATCAGCTCACAGTGCTTTTTAGAATTGTTGACCTTACGATTTAAGATAACAATATCATCACACTTGTCAAACAGTTCTTCTACGCTGATATCAGGGAAGAACGTCTGCTTGATCGTCAAAGCCTCATCGAGTGTAAAAGATACCCTTCGTGTAAACTTTGAACTTAACGCTCTTGCTGTTATTCTGAGAGCCTTTGCAATATCCTTTTTCTTTATGCCGTGTTCTGCAATTTTGGCTTCCAGTATTGGATATGCAGGGGGACGGTGGGCTTTTGTTGGCATTTTCTTCATCTCTCAATATCTAGATATTTTGCAATAGCATTTGCAATAGCTTCGCTGTCATATCGTTCGCACATAAATTTACGGACTGTTGCATACGGATAGCCAATAGCCCGTGCAAGCTGCTTCTGATTTATGTGGCGTATTCTCATCTGCTTGACTGCTTCTGCGATAAATAAACTGTACAAATTATCACCCCTTTTCGGATTATTTTGTAACAACTGTTGACAAATCAAAGAAAAAATGATATTATGCAGATAGGGAGAATTGCATAATAATAGTAAAAACCTATAGTTCGGATAGGTCTGTTTTGCTATATCTCTTTATTGAACAGATGTTATGTTTATATTCTATCACGTGATACCGTGATTGTCAACAGATTATCACTGTATTGCGTGATAATTGTGCATACAGACAAATTTCGAGGGAGCTAATTATGTATAATACACAAGATATGGCAAATAGAATAAAAATTGAAATCAAAAAAAATGGGAAAAGTATAAAAGATATGCTTAACTCATTAGATATGGGTATTAACACCATTTCGGATTTTTCGAAAGGGCAGCAGTTATCTTGTATAAGCCTTGCCAAAATTGCTGATTACCTTGGTTGCTCTGTAGATTATCTTATGGGTAGAACAGATAACCCGAAAATTAACCAATAGGTCTGTTTTACCGTGTCTCTTTATTGAACAAATGTTATGATATAAGTATAATTCATCTATTGATGAAAGTCAATGACTTTTTAATCAAAAGATGAATTTTGGCTATATACACAGAAAATAAAGAACGCATTTGTGCAAAATTAATAAGCAATAGAAATAAAAAACTCCGCAAAAAGCGGAGAAATACCATGAGGTGAATATATTATCATGAATGAATTTTCAACATTTTCATTTTGGATTTCATTGGTAGGGACGTTGGTCGGAATTGCCGGCTTTGTTATTACATGTATTACATTAAAGAATACTGCGGATATAAAAACAAATATTTATAAAAAAAGGCTTTGTAGGCAATCTATAACTGAACTTGAAATTGCTGTAAAGGACATGGAGGGACGGATAGGTTATATAAACAAAGATAAGATTATTGATAAGGTAGAATTTGTAAAGCAATTTTCTTCAGTTATAGAATCATTAAATGGCTTAAGAATTATTTTTTCTAAAGGTCAAGAGGAACAATTCGAAAAAATAAGAACAACATATAATAGTTTAGTGGATAAGGAAAACGAATCCGCCATAGAACAACTTAATTTCTTGTCAGCATTAAAACAGTTTTGTATTCAAATAATTACATATTATAAGGAGAATGATTATGAATAACGAAAAAAGTATTGAATTCGTAAATAGGCTTATTGATATGACAATGAACAATTCTCTTGTATGGAAACATTATTCGGACGGAGATATTAATTTTAAAGACGATTTTGGAGTTTTTTTTCATACAGAGTTTTGTACTTTGGATAGTTCCAAATCCTTTTTTACTATTTTAGATACAAATTTCATTATTTTGGCTTTTGAAACAATTACAAGTGCTATAGATGGTTCTTTTGAAAAAGAATTTAGATTATTAGTTGGTGAAGATGGAAAGCATGGATATATTTCCGAAGTGAAATTTAATGATGATCCGTACGCATTACTTTCAGAACTCAGTTATCATATAAAGGATTCTATGCACAATGCTGATGAAAAAGCCGATGCTTTCATCAATGCGGTATTAAATAATCAGATTCTTTAATTTATCTAATATTGAATGATCTGAATAGCTTGATATGACACATTTAAGTTCGTAAGCCAATTTTTCGGCTACTGAATTTTTGACTGTATTGCAAACAGTCCAATTGATTTTGGTACATTCGTTGTCAATCGTGATATAAATAATAGGACTTGAAGCGAACTGCGGTATAATAAATGTTACAGTTATTCTTTGTGGCATAACAACTGTTTCGTATTTTATAGAATTGTCAGCATTAAATGATGAAGTCCATTTCAATTCTCTGGTATATGTTCTTTTTAGGACAATTTCAAGCAGATTGGTTACTATTGAATTATATTCTTCTATAGATG
>CALANW010000074.1 GCA_937926145.1 uncultured Ruminococcus sp.
TCGTCGGCAGCGTCAGATGTGTATAAGAGACAGATAATACATAAAATGGGGTGTTGAAATGAACAAAAAAATCGAACTTATTTGGCCGTTGAGCCTTATAGTGATATCTCTCGTATCACTCACACTTTCGATATCAAATATAATTGGAGCAGCGCTCCCATCTGCGGTATCAGCAACACTTGGGATCATCGACCTGTGTGCTCTTCCGCTTTTTGTGTATTCTTCGATAAAGAAATTTAAAAAATAACTGTTTGAGGTGAACCGCAATGGACAATTCCAAATATAAATATATATGGTCTATAAGTTTGCTTACCTTTGTTTTTATTTCCGCAAAAATAGATCTCGGAAAAGGTTTTCCCGATCCTGAGCAGTACACTCTTTACATAATTGATATTTTTGCTTTTCTGATAATGATTTGTGCATTGATAGAATATCGGAAAAATTAGCATTAGCATAAAAATTACCGCCGCACTCTTTCTTAAGTGCGGCGGTAATTTTTTTACAAAGAAACAGCGGCATTTCTGCCGCTGCTCTGTGATATTTACTTTTTGGTCGTGTTTTTGAAACCTGTGATTTTTGTCTGTTCTGTGCCGTTTTTGCCTGTGAATGTGAGGTTATTTCCCTCGCCTGTGTATGTGAACTTTGCAGTTCCCTTTACAGCGCTCAGGCAGTCAGATGTGACATTTTTCAATGTCAGGTTCTTCCTTGCCGAAATTGTAAATGCCTTTGTATTCTTGAGCGTGATTCCCTCGACAGTAAGGTCATAGCTTGGTGATATCGATGAAACATTTACAAGCTGAACAGTATTGCCCGTGCCCTTGATCGTGAGCGAAGCTGCCTTTGCCGGAAGTGTGAACTTTGAAACATAGACATCATCGTTAACGGTAACTATGTAATCTTTCTTGAGATCCTTTATCTGTGCGAAGGCTTCTTCGAGGGTCGCATAGCTGCCGACAGACTCTCCGTCTTCGGTGAGAGTTACTGCTTCGTTATTTACAGCCTTGATCTCCTTGCCGTAAAGCTTTGCACAAAGTGTGCCTGCCGAAGATTTGTTGGCAAATTTGACCTTGTCTGTAAAATCATTCTTTCTGTTTGTCCAAAGGATAGTCTTTCCGCTTGGGAGCGTGATAAGGTCACCGTTTTCATCGACCACCGACATTCCGAGCTGTGATTTTTCGTCAGCCATACCCGTTACGGTTACCTTTGCAAATGCACCGTTATTATCGGTAAGCTGAATAAGTGCCGAATTGCAGATATTTGAAACACTCATTGTTGATTTTGCATTTGGAAGTCCGACAAATCCATAGAGTCGTTCGATGCCGCTTACATTGCCCGTCACATTAAGAAGCTTGGGCGTTGACAATTCACCAAATGTCGAAATGCTTGCAACAGTGTTTTCTTCGTTATTGGAAAGGGTCGAGGTCTTAGTTCCTCTTAATGCGCCGATATTTGATAAAACAGCACCCTGACCGAACGTAAGGTTCTTGCCTGCCGCAACTGAGATCGCAAGCGGTCTTGCATTCGTTCCGTTTAAGTGAATTTCAAATGTTGCATCAACGGGAACAGCGATAGAAGTCATATTAAGGTTAAGGCTTCCCTCGCCCGTAAATGTTAATGACTTTGCCTTTCTCGGAAGTGCAAACTTTGAAGCGGAAATATCCTCATTGAGCGTTATCGTATAATCATTAGCCTCATTTTCCTTTGTGATAGCCGCAAGTGCCGCATTGATGCTCACATAATCGGCAATTGTTGAGCCGACGCTTACAGTTACTGCATTTCCGCAGTCTGCCCTTACTTCTTTTCCGTAAACAGCCATATTGAGTTCATTGCCGAACTTAGCCTTGTTTACAAGCTCGATACCATCTGAAATATCAGTTTTTCCGCCCATCCAAAGGATAGTTTTGCCTGCGCCGAGTTTGATCTCTTCGCCGTTTTCATCAACAAATACTACTTTGAGCTTTGCATCACCGACAACATCGGAAACTGTTACCTTTGCTGATGTTCCATTCACATCGGTAAGTTTGAGAACTGCACTTTCTGCATTTGTGACAGCCGCTGTGGACTTAACATTCGGAAGTGCAAGCGTACCCGTAAGGGTCGTAACGCCGGTCACATTTCCCGTTACGGAAAGTACAGCATTTCCATCATCACCGATAGCAGCAACATCACCGAATGTCGCAATGCTTGCAGCTGTGATGCTCTTGTTTACATAAAGTGAAGATGTTTTTGTACCCTTTACTGCGCCTATGTTTTCAGCATCTCCGCTGAATATAAGCTTTTTGCCTGCCGCAGCTGTAATAGCAAGCGGCTTTGCGTTTGTACCCTTTACATCAACGCCGAACTCTGTATTGACAGGAACAGTGAGTGCAGTCATATCAAGTTCAAGGCTTCCCGAACCTGTAAAGCCGATGAATCCTGCTGCCTTCGGGAATGTGAGCTTTGAAACCGCAACGTCTTCATTGAGATATACGGTATATTCCGTTGAAGCGTTGTTGATAGCTTTGAATGCGCTTTCGATGTTCGGATAGTAACTATCCTCATTTCCGTCATAGACCTTTATTGCCTTTGCATACTCGGCTTTGATCTCCTTGCCGTAGAGGAAAGGAGAAAGCTCGTGACTAACTGTTGATCTGTTTTCGATGCGGACATTTTCTGTAAAGTCTGTCTTTCCCGCCGACCAGAGAACTGTCATTCCTCCGACAAGCTCCACAAGGCTTCCGTTTTCGCTGTCAAGAATTCTGATAAGAAGTCCGCAGCCGTCATTATTTTCTGTCGGGATAACTGCATTGGAGATCGTTGCCTTTGCAACTGTGCCATTGCTGTCAGCGACAAGGTCAAGATACATACCCGATGCCGTTGTAACAGCAGCGGTTGATTTTGTATTTGGAAGCTGAAGTGTTCCGCTGAAGTTTGTTATTCCCGAAACATTTCCCGTAACTGTTAAAGTCTTGTTTTCACCAACATTTACATCTTTGAACGATGTAAGACTTGCAGCTGTTATATTTGCGCCTATATCAAGGACAGACGTGTTAGTTCCCCTGACTGCACCAAGGTTGATAAAGCTCTTGTTTACAGTAAGTGTTTTGCGCGCTGCAGTGGAAACCGCAACAGGTCTTGCATTTACACCCTTTACAATAACATCGAACGTTGTATCGACAGGGATATTCAATGCTGAAAGATTAAGATTTAATACCACACCCGGATTCTCGCCCTTGAATGTGATATCCTTTGCTTTTTTGGGAAGTGTAAGTTTTGAAACAGTGACAGTGTCGCACAATGTAATAGTGTAAGACGCTTCTTCTGTCATATTGGCAATAGCAAGATCAAGATTCGGGTAAGATTTGGCTTTTCCGCCGTCTGCGGAAAGTGTAACGGCATTTCCGTATTCAGCCCTGATCTCCTTGCCGTAAAGATACGCATTGAGTGTCTGATTTGATGAGGTCTTGTTTGCAACAGTGATCTTGTCGGTGAAGTTCTTTGTTGAACCCGCCCAAAGGATCGTCCTGCCGCTTTCTACCGCAGTTTCAATAATAGTATTTGGGTCTACCAATTCAATACCGAGCGATCCGACAACATCGCTGACAGTTAACTTTGAGATCTTGCCGTCGTTATCGTAAAAGCGAACAGTACCCTTTCCGAAATTAACAATAGTCGCTGTGTACTTCGGATCTTTGAGCCACAATCTACCGTTGAAAAGTTCAACACCCGTCACATTGCCCTCAGCGGAAACAGCCGCACTGTCAGCAACATTAACTTCGCCAAAGGTCGAGATACCACCAACGGTAAGGAATTTGTTGATATTGAGAACAGAAGTCTTTGTACCCTTTACCGTTACAGCGCTTCCGTAATGCGCGAATGAATCATAATCCAGTGTCTTTCCTGCAGCAACACTGACGGTAATAGGTCTAAGATTCTTGCCGCTGCCATAAACAGCAAGAGTTGTGTCAACGGGGATAGAGAGCGTTGACATATTAAAGTCTACTTTTGAACCGTTCTTGTTTGTGAGCGTGAAGCTGTTTATTTTTGTCGGAATAGTAAGCTTTGTTACAGTAATGTCATTGTTGAGTATAAGCGTAACATCAACGCCTGTATACTTTGCTTTGTTGAAATAATTGAATGCTTCGTCAATGGAATCAAAGCCCTGCTTATCGGTCGTTTTATCCTCATTTTCAACTATAAGCGTGACTGCTGCAGCAAATTCAAATGTAAGCGTGTCACCCTCGGGATCGACTTTGCAGGTATATGTATAGCAGTCGTCTTTCTTCTCAGCATCAAGTGTAACAAGCTCACCATTTACGAGGAGCTTCTTTCCATTGTCAATATATTTCTGAGGGATAGATGCTATTACATAAGCGCCTCTCGGATAATAATCGCCGTCTGAAAGCCAACCGGCTGCGGCATTGTTAACATAAGAGTCAACATTGATAGGATCTGATATCTCAAGCTTTACATATTTTGCAGTTTCTTCACTGCTCCACTTGTTTTCTTCGAGTCCGACTTCAACATCGGAACCGTTTACGGTATAGTCATAGCTGAAGAAAGTGTTATAGTCCTTATCTAATGTCAGTGCGACCGTTTGACCGTTGATGACAAATTTCCTGTCAATATAATTCTTTATCCTGATGTCAAAACTGATCTTTGTACCGTCTTCAAGAATGTCGCCGTCCTGCAAAGCGGTATCCGAAACGGTTGCATAAATATCGTCGCTGCCGGTCTTATATTTATAGCCGCCGTTTGAAATATGAACAACGAATTCGCCGTCTTCATTTGAAGCATAAACATAGGAATAGACCCTATACTCGTTTCCGTTTACCGTTCCCTGAGTCTTTACACCATTTATGCTTATATACTTGCCGCCCGATAATTTGGAATTATCTGCAACAATAGCTCCAAAAAATCCATTTTCAACGTAATCGCCGCTTGTTATCGGTACGCTCTTGTCAACATTGTTGTCGGCATCAAGCGGATAAACCGTTATCCCGTCATCAAGCACAAGCTTGGCGAATTTGGAGCGTTCGCTCTCGCTCCATTTATTGTCGGTAAGGCTGATATCAACAGATGCATTGCTGCTGTCAGTTAAATCAAATTCAATTTCTTCATAATAATAGTTAGATGTAAATTTACTGTTTACAGAAATTAAATTATCCGCCGAACCGTTTACGGAATAACTGAGTTTATGGTCAATATAATCCTTGATATCAACGCAAACTTCTATCTTGTTGTCAGTCGTAACGCTTACAGTCTTTTCGTCTGTTTCCTTGCCGTCAACTTTAAGATAAACTGCATCATCATTTACGTTAATAGTGTAAGGAAGTGCATCTTCCTCGTAATCATTTGTGGAAAGCGTAAGGAACTCGGAAGAATACTGGTTTTGGGTATCACTGCTGTAGATGTACTTGATCCTGCTGCTGTAATACTTAGCTGTGAAGCCGCTTCCCGATGGACTGAGAACGCCCTTGAGGAAAAGGTAGCCGTTGCTGTATTGTCCCGCATCACAGTTTGTTACATCGACAAGATAGGAAACATCATTAATGGAAACGATATTCCACATGTGATTGCCGCCGTTCGAAGTGCCTGTTACGATAGCACTGTTGACAGAAGAATTCTCGAATGTACTGATGTCACAAAGATACTGGAAAGCCTTTGAGTAACCCTCGCAAACGATATTGGTCGTCGGGTCGCCGTCAAAAGCATAGATAAGCTGCCATGGATCGCCATAAGCATAATTATAATTTACTGCATCATGGTTGTATTCGACCATTTCGCACAATTCATCACAATAGCTTGAAAGTTTTTTGTAGTCGCCAAGACCTGCGTACTTTTCAACGATCAGATTCGCATTTGCAGCAGACTTGGAAGCGGCTGTGGTCTTTGCTGTGTCAGTTGTGTATTTTCCTGATCCGGCATAAGCACCTGCTACAGTGAATGAGAATATGAATCTCATTCCCGACTTGTAAGTTGTCAGGCTAAGACCCTGCGTTTTATCATACCAGTAAAAATCATAAGGAAGATCGGTAAGAAGTGCAATATGGATCTTCTTTAAAGATTCCTGCGTATAGGTCCATACGTGGGACGTTGTTATGGTAATAGATGCGTTGGATTCTTCGCCGTTCGCTATCTTGGTGATAACAGGTTTAAGAGCATTGTAAACGTCCCTTTCGCCTTCCGTTGTAAGGCTTTCATAACCATATTCCGGGTTGTCAAATGTAGCAAAGTCTGTTTCACCATAGAAAACACGGTTTACATACTCATTGAACAGTTCATCGCTGTCAGGAAGCTCGTTGGTATCATCATTGATCCAAATTTCTTCCATCTCGATCTCATCGGAGCCATCGTCATCATCTTTGGTATCATCATTTTCGTCTTCACCGTCCGAAGAAGCATCGCCATCCGTGCTATTTTCATCTTCACCATCAGATGACTCACCATTATCGGAGCCATTTTCTTCCCCGCCGTCAGGCTCTCCGCCATCTTCGGAGTTGTTTTCTTCTCCACCGTCAGATGTATCGTCATCGTCAGAGCTGCCCTCAGCCATACCGTCAGAGGTATTGGCTTCTTCAGCGCTCGCCGTCATACCAATGCCGGTTGAAATCCCCATTTCACCCAATGGCATCGGAGTAAGCACAAGCAGGAGAGCCGTAAGGCCTGCAACAAATCTGCCAAAGCTTGTTTTCTTATTCATTGGTCGTTCCCCCTCTAAAAATTTAAGGTTTCGTATCAAGAATAAATATATTCTGATATACTTTTATGAACAAAATACGTTATATAACTATTTTACCACAGTGGTAAAATAAGTCAAGCAAATTTAAAGAATAAATTTCTTTTTATCGAAAAAAATTGAATAAAAATTGTATTTTTGTTGTTTTTTGAATTTATTTGTGGAAATTTTGGGGATAAAAATATCCCCCGGCATAGCCGGGGGTTTTTCTCTAACGGGCATAGCCCTATTCTACTGGCTACGCCTAAAGGCGTAATTACGATCTGGCCCATGCAAGGGACTGTTACTTGCTACCCGTTAACGGGTCATAATCTCCAAATGTCATTTGATCACTCAATCGATCTTCATCAAGTTGGTGTTTTATATACTCTTCTATTGCTTTTGCATTTTTTCCTACTGTATCAACATAATATCCTCTGCACCAAAATTCTCGATTTCGATACTTTAGTTTCAGATTTCCCCACCTTTCATATATCAGCATACTGCTCTTTCCTTTTAGAAAGCCCATAAAACTTGATATACTCATTTTCGGTGGTATCTCAACAAACATATGAACATGATCAGGACATACTTCTGCTGCTATTATGTGCACTCCTTTCCAGTTACAGAGTTCCCTCAACATTGCTCCTACTTCAAGTCGCTTTTCTTCAAAAAACACCTTTCTTCTATATTTCGGTGCAAATACTATATGATACTTGCAATTCCATTTCGTATGTGATAAACTATGTATATCACTTGAGTTATTGCTCATTTGATTTACCTCCATTGATTTTTATTTCTACAGTTGCCAGACCGTAGTTTTATTTTATCACATGGAGGTTTTTTGTTAAAGACTCTTCGCTAAAGCTCTACCGAACCCCGCGTCTAACGCGGGGTTTTACTATAACAATAAAAGATCCACAGGATTGCCTGTGGATTTCACATTATATAAAAATATATCTTTATATGGAACGAAATTTAAGCATTAATTTCAAGTATTTTACTTTATGTTCTTACGATCATGCCCATAAGCAAATCGAATCAAATTGCCTGCCCAATCCCCCACAAACACAAACGATCCCATAACCGCCAGATAATCTATCAGAAAACAGATAACAGGCTCAGAAAAATCATAGAATACAAAGTGACTTTTGAGAAACATATAAATTCCGACATCACGGCGGATAAAGGCGTAAACTCCATACCCTGCAATAAGCACAGCAATTATACGGATTACCGCCGTCCGAAGCTTTAACGGTTTAAGCTGCTTTTTTGTCATTGAAACAAACATATTCCAATGCAGTCCAAGGTGAAAGCTCATCAGTACAAAGCCCCAAAATGCGCTGAGGGTATGTATTTTTACGGCAAGTGTGCTTTCGCTTAAATTCAGAAAATCAAATACATACCTTGAAATTATGATACCGCTCACCATAGAGCCTATCATACAAAGCAGTATCAAAGCTGCCGTTACGGTCTGCACCATGCGCATGGGCGTGTATCTGCCCTTTGGTATATTGCACAGCCACCTGCGGTTCAGTATATGGTGCGTAATAAAAAGTGCAAACATTCCCACGCCTATCCACTCGTGAGCCTTTTCTCCGATAAGTCCGTATACCATAAGAAGCAGCATTGCCAGTGACATTGCCGCATCTACGGCTATTTTTATTTTCATAGTATTTTTCATTGTTCACCTTTGTTGTGGGAAATTATCCAGTCAAGATTGCTTTCATCATCAAACAGGATATTTGTGCCGCCATGATAATTGTATATTCCCTTTTCGTTGAAAAATTCATTGTCGGGAATTTCAAGGCGAAGAAAAATGTTTATTTCCGCATCGCTGTATCCTGCATCTTTATATGCTTTGTGCAGACTGTCATAAGCGGAACGTGCCTTATCGCTGCCATAATATTCATCGCCGTCTGCCATATAGATATAAACTGCAACCTTGTTTTCGGCGATAGTATCGTAAGTACCGTCCCATTGCGATGCTCCGTGAAGATAAGCAGCATAAAGATCGGGGCGCATTGATACAGCCCGTGACATCGTTTCTCCACCTGCGGAATAGCCTGCGGCATAAACTCGGTCTGTATCTACCGAGAAATTACCGATAAAATATTCCGTCAACTCGATCGCCTGCTTTGCCGATGTTTCGTACCAGTCGGTAAGCTGTGCGGAGACAACTATCATTTCGGTATCAAACTTTGTCCATGCGGTAAAGCCTGTCCATTTGAGATTTGAACCTGCCGAAGCTTCGCCGAACCACATCATATCGTACCCGGGCATAGTCATTACAAGCGGATATTTTTTGCTTTCATCATAATTTTCGGGAAGATAGTAGCTGTAATGCACTGTTCCGTTTTCGCCCTCAAAAATTTGATTTGCGTTAAGCTCATACTGCGGCGGGGATATTTTCTCATCATCGGCAGTATCACTTTGCAAAGGAAAGACAGATGCGGCTGCCGTTTCACTGCTGTCTGTTTGTACATAAGCGGCAGTCGATTTGGAAACGGCTTCATCACCGCAAGCCGTCATTGTGACAGACAGCAGCGCAGCAAGAACAGTATAGAAAAATTTGTTTGCAATGTTCATTTATTTCACTACCTTGCTTCCGCCGAAAACCTCTGACATTTTCATATTGTCAAGAGCCCTGTCCAAAGCTGTGACTTCGCTTTCGGTAAGAATAATCTCCGCCGCTCCCGCATTTTCCTTCATACGCTCAGTTTTTCTCGTTCCGGGGATAGGCACTATCCACGGCTTTTTACAGAGCATCCAAGCCATTGATATCTGCGACAAAGCAGCATTTTTATCTTCGGCAAGTTGTTTGAGGACGGAGAAAAGCTCCTTGTTTTCTTCCATTGCCTTTGCCGTGAACTTCGGCATTACACTGCGGTAATCATCGGCGGAAAAGCTGCTTTGCGAGTCATATTTTCCGCTTAAAAGCCCGTTCGCCATAGGGCTGAATGCAACAAAGCCTATGCCAAGCTCATCAAGCACGGGAAAAAGGCTCTCGTAGTCACGGTACATCATTGAATATCTGTTCTGAACGGCGGTCACATGGCACACCGCATCTGCTTTCCGCAGATATTCTTCATTCGCTTCGGATATGCCCCAGTGGGTGATCTTTCCCTCTTTTATAAGCTCGGACATTACGCCTGCAACTTCTTCGGCGGGGATATTTTTATCAATTCGGTGCTGATAGTAAAGGTCGATATGGTCTGTTTTCAGCTTGTGCAGACTGTTTTCGACCGAATTTCGTATAACCTCGGGACGGCTGTCAGTGATAATGTTTCTGCCGTCGTGACGGACACCGAACTTTGTGGCTATCTGCACCTCATTTCTACAGTCAGCAAGTGCTTCGCCCACAAGTTCTTCGTTGTATGAAACGCTGCCGTCGGGATTCGTTCCGATGTAACATTCCGCTGTGTCAAAAAATGTGTAGCCAATATCAAATGCGGCACGGATAGCCGATATTGCTTCTGATTTTTCAGTGGGTGATACAGCCAAGTCCCACGGCAGAGACTTTCAGATTTTTTCCAAGTGTGCGATACTGCATTTATATTTTTCCTCCAAGCTTTGCGGCTTCCGCTTTGTTTGTCGCCATACCGCAGTAGGTCATGCCGTAAAGCTGTGCAAAGCGTTTCATTGTATATTCGCCTGCTTCAAGCATCCACTTTTCGGGAGCAGCGCCCTGAAAAACAAAGTAAAGCTTTCTTCCCGAAAGTCCGCCGTTTTCCACTCTGCCGTAAAATCTGTCCAGAACGTTACGGACACTTCCGCAGATATTGTGCCAGTAAAGCGGTGAACCTATCACAATAGTATCAGCCTTTTCCATAGCCTTGATAACATCGTCAAGTTCGTCGCCCTGCAAGCTCTGACCGTAGCTGCCGATGATAAGGTCGGTAAGGTTCAGCGTTTCATAGCTTTTGCCTTTAAGCATTTCTGCCGCAAGTGCAGCAGTATTGCCGTTTTTGTTGGGACTTCCGTTGATAAATAAAATACTCATTTTTACTTGCTCCTTATACTAATTTTAAAACTGAAAGTGTACAAAAAATCAAGCAAAAGCTCGCATATATGGCTTTTGCGCCGATTTTTTGTCTACACTTTGATTAAAAATTAGTATTATACATTTTTGCCCATTGTATAGGCTTTTTCCATTGCCTGTGTGTCCTTTACCGTGCCCGATTCATACACGCCGTTTCCGATGATGATGCCCTTTTCAACAGCACCCTCAACGCAGTCTGCATATCCACGCATACAGGCTATTGTGGTATCGGCTGAGGAAACCGCTTCGTCCGCCATTGTGACGATGTAGTAAAACTCCTTGTTTTTTACTTCAAGCCAGCGGGCAACGGTTCTGTCGATGACTGCTTTGAGCTGTGCATCTATCGAATAGAAATATACGGGACTTGCAAGAACGATAACGTCTGCATCTATCATCTTCTGCAAAATATCTGCCATATCGTCCCTGTGAACACAGGTTCCGCCATTGTCACGGCAGTAATAGCAGGCGGAACAGGGTGCTATCTTTTTCGATGAAACACGGATCTTTTCAACTTCGTTGCCGCTCTCACCTGCTCCACGCATAAATTCATCACACAAAATATCGGAATTTCCGCCTCTGCGTGGACTTCCCGATAAGATAAGTATTTTCTTGCTCATTGCATTAACTCCTTATAATCCAAGCTCTTCTACCCATTTTTCCACATCATCAGCCGAAGCACCTGATGAAAAACGCTGACCTTCCTGCCAGTCGCCTGTGCCTGACATATCCGCAAGCAGTTCGCCGCTCTGACCCATTCCTGATGATGCAGATGTTGCGAACGGAATTACGGTTTTTCCGCTGAAATCATTGTCCTTGACAAAGTTGTCAACGGGCCAAGCTGCTATTCCCTACCAGATGGGATAACCGATAAATACGGTGTCATAGCTGTCCCAGTTTTCAACAGTTGTTGCAGTAAGAGGAACATCTCGGAGAGATTCGTCATTGTGTTCAAGGCATACTCGGCTGTCGGAATCAGTCCAGTTAAGGTCATCATCTGTATAGACCTCTGTGGGAACTATCTCGAAAATGTCTGCTCCTGCGGCATTGGCAATGTCATTTGAAACACGCTCTGTATTACCCGATGCGGAGTAATATACAACAAGTACCTTGCTGACGTCTGACTCGGGTTCCTCTGTTTCGGCAATTTCATTATCTTCGGCTGCCGCAGCGGTCGTTTCGTTTACTTCCTCAGATGAAGCCTCAGTCGTTGTTTCAACGGTTTCTTCCGATGTTGTATCGGCTGTCGTTTCAATAGCTTCTTCTGAAGTATCTGCGGTTGTTTTCTCTGCTGTGACTTCTGTTGTTGTCATTTCAGTAATTGAAACGGTCGTACTGCTTGCAGATGAATTTGTATTTGCTGTGCTTCCGCAGGCTGTAAAGCTTAACGCAAGTGCTGCACTTAAAACTATTCCAAAAATCTTTTTCATTTTACATCGTCCTTTCTTAATACTAAGTGCCAATTAAAAACTATACAAAAAATCGAGCATAATCTTGCGTATATGGATTGTGCGATGATTTTTTGTCTATAGTTTTATTGGGAATTAGTATTATTTGCACTCATTAAGTATATCAAATATTTCATCGGCTGAAAGCTTTTTGCAGCAGCCTGCGGTGACAACGGTTGAATTCGCCACTGCACGAAGGTCTGTATTTTCGGGAATACCAAGCTCCAAAAATGTCGTAGGCAAGCCTATTTCCTTTATAAAATCAGTCAGCGCATTTATTCCTGCAAGTGCTGTTTCCTCTGAATTGCCGTTCGGCGCAACATTCCATACATTCTGCGCAAAACGTGCGAAACGCTCCGTATTCGACTTGTAAATGTGCTTGTAAAGTACGGGGTGTATCACCGCAAGTCCTGCGCCGTGATTGCAGTTTGTGTATGCGCCCAGCTGATGTTCGATCATGTGGCACTGGAAATCGGTTATCTTGCCGATCTTCAGCATACCGTTTTCAGCCATTGCCGATGCCCATGCAAGCTCACTCCTTGCCTCGTAATTGTTATTGTCCTCAAGAAGAATACGGATATTGCGGATAACGCTGCGCATAACGGCTTCGTTTATATCATCGGAAAGATTGTTGCTGTCGGGCTTTCCGAAATATGTTTCCATTGCATGACTGAGCGTATCAAAAGCACCCGAAATGACCTGCTTAAAGGGAACAGACATGGAATTTTCGGGGTCAAGGAAAGCAAAATCCGCCTGTGCTCCCCATAATGCACCCTTTATCTTCTTTTCCTCATTGGTGATAACCGCACCGCTGTTCATTTCCGAGCCTGTACCGAAAACCGTTACGATCACACCGAGAGGAATAAATTCGAAGGGGAATGTGTGCTTTATGTTTTCCGTATCCCATATATCGCCGTCAAGTTTTGCCTGTGCGGAAATGACCTTGCAGCAGTCCGATACAGAGCCGCCGCCCACCGCAAGGATAAGGTCAACATTATTTTCCCTTGCAAGCTTTGCTCCCTCCCGGACCTTTGCGTAAGTGGGGTTAGGCATAATGCCCGAAAACTCCACAACACGCTTGCCGCTTGCATTAAGGATAGCCATTACCTCGTCATAAATGCCGTTTTTCTTGACAGAACCGCCGCCGTATGCAAGCATAACGGTATCGCCGTAATGTGAAAGCAGGCTGCCCAGATATTCCTTCACACCGCCCTTGCCGAAGTAAACCTTTGTCTTGTTTTCGTAAATAAAGTTGTTCATAAATATACTTCCTTTCAATTTATCATTTGTTTTTCCCAGAATCGGACTGCATCATCTATCCAGCCCTCGGCTTCCGTGCCTGTTCCAAGTCCGAAGCCGTGACCAAGACCGTGATAGCAATGAAACTCGGTATCAATGCCAACAGCGCTCATAGCGTCAAGCCTTGCCTGCATTATCTGCCAGTTTGCAATGCCGTCGGAATCGCCGACACAGGCAAAGGTGGGAGGGTCGCTTTCAGAATACTGACTAAGCCCAGTGTACTGCATTATCACAGCACCCGCCTGCGGTAGCTCATCGCCGCCGAAAGACGATGTGCCGTAAGTTCCCAGCCAAGCCGTCATTCGTGCGCCTGCCGAACCGCCCCAAAGCGAGTAGCAGTCGGTATCAACTTCAAGCTCATCTGCATTTTCAAATATGAAGCTTACAGCTCTTGCAAGGTCTTCGCAGGCTTTCTGCGCATTGGGGCGATATATCAGCGCAAATGCGTTGTAGCCTTTCTTTGAAAGCTCCAGAGCGTGAGGAAAACTGTCCTGCATCGCTCCGACATAAGAAAAAGCTCCGCCTGCATTGCAAACCGCAAACCTTGCTCCAGCCTTTCCCTTGAAAAAGAACAGTCCCGTGTCATTCTTTTCGGGATCGGCAGCCTTTTCTTCGTCGGAATAAATATCATAAAATATTTTATCTCCCAATTCGGCGTGGCTTTTAAAATAGTTTGCTATCTCCACAGTCATATCGGGGTCAATATGGCTGTACCAAGTCAGTGAAAGCTCACCAAGCGTATTGCCGCCGTAATAACCTTTTTGAGTTGGGAATATAAGCCGCCCGTAATCGCCGAATGACACATCGTTTATCACATCGTCTATGGGTGTATCCCGTGTATATGCCGACACATTTTCAGCCATTGGCTCACTCACCTCCTGCTCGGGGAAATTGTTGTCATTTGCACAGCCGACAAAGATCAGCAGCGAGCATAACAACATATTCAATAACTTTCCTGCTTTCATTTATCAGCCGCCTTTCTTTTCACTATCTAAATAATATAAAAAAACGAGACTTTTGTGAAGTCTCGTTTAGTTTATCAGTATATACCTTTGAGTTATAACTACTATTTATATAACTCCTTGCTAACGTCCTTTGCATATCAAGAAACCGCTGAACATTCGGAGCAGGCGTTTTTGAATGAAGTGTGCCGTAGGGAATGCTGTGATCCCATTCCACGGGTATGACTTTAAGCAGAGGGTGAACATTCGCCCAGCCTTGAATTGCAAGAAGCACATCGTTTGTATTCTCACAGCGGTTAAAAATATCCATACTGTAAAAATCAAAGTCAACTATCTTTATCTGCTGATGATGCTGCCAGAGATCGTCACGAAGCCTGTCAACATAATGGCTCCAGCCACGGTGCATAAGCAGCAGATTTTCACCGTAAAGGTCGGTTATCGTAAGCTTGTCCTTGACAGCAAGTCTATGATGTATTGAAACCGCACAGCAAAACGGACCACGCACAAGCTCAAGTCCCGCACAGCCGCGCAGGTCAAGCATAGTTTCATCAAAAATACCGCCTACAACATCAATGTTCTTTCCGAGATTGCCAAGTATCTCACGGGCATTTTCGGGCGTATTTTCAAAAGGTACTATCTGAAATTTTATGTCGGGATAAAGTGCCTGAACCCTCGACCAAAGCTCCATAAGAAGCTGTGCAGGGGTCATTGGCGACGAACCTATGCGGATAATGCAGTTATCCTCCTGCATCGCATTTTTTGCACGGGTAACGGAATCACGGCAGTATTGGATTATGTATTTTGCGTCCTGATAAAGCGAACGTCCTGCTTTTGTAAGGGTAAGTCCACGGTGAGAACGCTCAAAAAGCTTCACTCCGAGAGAATCTTCCAGTAAATTCACCTGCTTTATCACCGCTGTTGGAGTAATGTAGCTTTCTTCCGCAGCCTTATTGAAGCTGCCTGCATCTGCAACTTTTATGAATGTTTCGAGCTATGGATTGTACAACCTTATCACGACCTTTTTGTGGATTAATTATATTATATATGAAATTCCGTGGAATTTCAAGTAAAAATGATTTGATACCAACCTATAGTTTTTACAGCTGGACAGACCATAGTTTTGTTATATTACTTGAAAGTTACTTTTTAAGACTCTTCGCTAAAACTTCACGAAGCAAAGCGTCTGACGCATGGAGTTACTATAACAATATAAGAGCAGCTTTGCAATGTTTAAACCCTTGCAAAGCTGCTCTTATATTGTACTATATCGAAATTTATTTGAATAGAGTTTTCACGATAGATTTATAATATAATTGCTTCACAAAAAAGTAATGACACATAAAGCAGCCCGTGTTATAACCGGAGTAACCACTCAAACGGAAGAAACGATATATGTCATTACATCAATTATATTGCAGAAGATAAAATTCGATATGGAGATACTATTCGCGTTCCTCTTTCAGACATTCTACCATATCGATTTTTTTCAGCTTCCGTGCGGAAAGTCCAAGCGACACCGCGTATGCCACAGCGATAAACACCGCGCTTACGAGCAAAGTTTTTCCGGTAATGGTAATTGACATAAGTATGCCGCCGGAAGCCGCGTTCGCCTTAGCTATCATATCCGCCAGAGCAACGCCAAGGGGTATACCAAGCACAAAGCCGATCGGTACCAAGAGATTATTAGAGGACAGGATAAGCCTGCGTATCTCACTGCCGCGATATCCCAGAACTTCCAAGGTGGAAATGCTGCGGCGGCTCTCCTCGATCATCATTCCTGAAAGAAGTATCACTACAAGTATGCATATCAGTGTACCTATTACCTTTACGATAGAAAGAACGATACGTGCAGTGCTCAGTGCGCTTTCCGTGTTACGGCGGTAGTCCTCCAGCGATGCACTTTTCCTGAGGAGCTCTGCAGGGATATCAAGCGGCTTTTCGCTGATTATAACGTTGAATTCGTTTGCGCTCCTGCCTAATATCTGCGCCGCATTGGCTTTGCTGGTAATGATCAGCGAAAGTACGTCATTCACCACGATATCACTGATCGTGACGGTAGTATGCTTCATGGAGATAAGGTCATAGAAGGTGAATTCGTCACCTGCATCCACGTCGAATATCCTTGCAGCCGATGAAGTCATGTAGAACCCACCATAGATCACAGGATCGCCTGAACGCGTTTCCATGTCAAGCAGCGAGCAACCCTCGTCATACCCTACCAGATTGAACATACTGTCAGTGCCGTCAACACCGAAGGAAACATCCATGACAGCGTAATCGCCATAATCGTTCATGGACTGAAAATCCGTAAAGCCGTACTCGTACTGACCGCCCATCATGGCTTTCGGCACTTTGTGGTCCAGCATATCGTCATAAGCGTCCTGATACACTCCGCCCAGAATTATCGCCATAGAAGCCACCGCAATTCCTATTATCATTGTAAGACTGCGTGAAATATTGCTGCAAAGGCTACGAATACTGTAAAGCAGCGGAAATGGCAGTCTGCTCCTGCTCAGCAGATGAGCAACTTTTCCTTTTCGGGAGCCTCTCAGCAGTGGGACAACGTCCTCACCCAGCGCCCTGCGCAGCACCAGCATTGCACTTAAACCGTAGGCTATCGGAGGAATTATCACAGCCGCAAGTAATATTCCGCAGGGTACCTGCACCTGATAATCGATGTGCTCCGCAAAGCTGAACATATACAGATTGAACAGTTTTGCAAACGGATAGCAGAGCGCAAGTCCGAGTATATCGCCGAAAACAGCAGGTATAAGCGCATACCACAAATAGTGCCGCATAAGCTCCTGTTTGCGGTAGCCAAGAGCCATAAGTGTGCCGATGGTTCGGCTTTCCCGTCTGACTGTTCGTCCGAGGACCATTGCTATGACCACTACCACCACAAGCATTATCATGGGGCTGTAGACCGAGAATTCGGATTCGAGGTCTGCCGCCTGACTCAATAAGCCGCCTGTTCTCGGATTTGCGGACTTACCGATATATTCAAGCGTTCCGTATCTGCTGTATATTGCAGCGCGGAAGTCTGCTTCAAGCTTCGGATCAAGATACTTCACAGAGTAGTAGCTTGAATATCCTCCGACGGAATTCATTGCATTTTCGGTTATCAGCGCAATGCCGAAATCGGTGCTGTTTGGGAAGCTGTCCTCCATATTCGCGTACATAGCAGCATAATCGGGCTTTATGCACAGTCCGCTGATAACAAGATCCTGCCCGCTCAGCGTTATAGTATCGCCTACGGACAACCCCTGTGCCTTTGCATAGTTGTAGGAAAGAAGCACATCACTGTCGCTGCCAAGCGCCGAACCCTCCAGAATGACAACCTTGTCAATCTTATGTGTATCACCGAAGAGCCGTATTGTCGTGTTGCCGTAAGAAATATTTCTGAATGACTGGCGCTCAAGGATCACGCTGAATTCGCTTTCCAGTGCGGTTATGTCCGGATCCGTCAGCGAAGATGAAACTGTGAATTGACCGTCCTCAAGATCGTTTTCCTCAAACAGCCTTGTATATGTTCCGCTGACTGTTCTGCTGACGGAAAATGCGCCGACCCAAAGCATTATGCACAAAGCGGTCAGAATAGAGCCTGTTATGTAAAAAGACAGGTTCTTTTTCAGACTTCTCAGTATCTTTCTTTGTAAAGTCATCAGATGTCCAGCTCCTTTACAGGTTTGCGCACGTTCATAATGTTTTCTACTATCCTGCCGTCATGTATGCGCAGTATACGGTCAGCCATGGGCGCTATATTTTCATTATGGGTTATCAACAGAATAGTCGTGTGATACTTGCAGTTTATTTTCTGGATAAGCTCCAATACATCACGGGAGGATCTTGAATCCAGTGCTCCGGTGGGCTCATCACAGAGCAGGATAGAAGGATTTTTTACAAGGGCGCGTGCAATGGCGCATCGCTGCTGCTGACCACCGGAAAGCTGTGTCGGGAAGTGTGCAGCGTGCTTTTCAAGTCCCAGATCTTTCAGCAGTTCTTCAATGGAAAGCGGATCCTTTGATATATCCCCTACTACCTTGATATTTTCCCGAACCGTAAGTTCGCCGATCAGATTGTAGGTCTGGAATACTATCCCGACCTTGCCACGGCGATATTCCAGCAGTTCCTTTTTCGAGGCTGAACTTATCGTGCGGCCATCAACGATTATCGAACCCTCGTCCGCACTGTCAAGTCCGCCCAACATATTCAGCAGCGTACTTTTTCCGGAACCGGAAGGACCAAGTATAACGCATATTTCTCCCTGTTCAAGCTCCAGGGAAGCATGATCCAGCGCATAGATCATGTTTTCTCCCTCGCCGTATTTCTTGATGACATCTTTCATCTGAAGATACATGATTATTCCATTCCTTTCTTTGTCTGAGGGCAGGAGTCCTTGTCGGAATTTCCGCACAGATATTGAAGCATAATCTCGAAAATTGTCCTAAGATTTCGGTCGAACGATTCCTCACAGAATGCACTTCTATTTTCAATAGCAAGATTCACGAGCTTTACAAAATTGGCAATGTAACCATAGTCTATGTCCTCGCGGATACCGTCCAGATAGTCCATAACCAGTTTTGTGTTTTTTACTGCATATTCGGCGGAGAAAAATTTTTTGGTTTCTTCCATTTCCTGCATCAGCATTATATCATCCGCCTTAAAATGAAATGAAAATGCTGTGTTCGGACGAAATAGCTCCATATAGTAATTGTAGAATTCCGTTACATTGATTTTGGGCCGTCCCTCAAGTTTCTTTCTCAGCTCCTGCTCGGCTGCATCGTTGAAGTCGTCCATTATCTCAGCCACAAGCTGCCCCTTCGTTGCATAGAAGTTGTAAAATGTCCCCTTTGCGATACCAACGCTCTCTGCAAGCTCGGCGACGGTAGTTTTGCGTATTCCTTTTGTTTCAAAGAGCCGAAGAGCCGCTTCCTTGATCTGACTGCTTATCTCCCGGCGTTTTTTTTCGCTGAATATTACAGGCATTATCGTTCCCTTTCCGTTTAAATGACTTTTGTGAAATTCGGTCATTTACATTATAGCATGCTAACTCACTTCTTGTCAAGGATAATTCTAAAATTTGATATTGATATGGTATATTTTAATGTGTTTTATAACAAACTGTACAAATCGACATAAAGAAGCTAAAAGACACATCATTCTATATAAATCAAAGGCACCCAAACGACAAATTCGGGTACCTTTATTCTTAACATATCGAATAATCTTACAGTATTTATAATGTTGTAATGCGCTTGAAGTTTTATAACAATTCGGCATAGTAATATAAATCCAACACAGAAGAGATCGTTTGTTCACATCACTCCTTATAAAAGCATACGGGGCGGGCAACCCGAAACAGCTGCCCGACCCGTAACACAGCTTCCGGCGGCGTGCATACGGAAGTTTCAGCCGTGAATACCACGTCAGATGAACTGTCCGATAAAACCGATATTTGTACAGCCGTCAGGCACGACCTTCGGACGATCGGTGCAGGTATAAGACATAAACCGACTGGTGATATGGGGCATCATAGCAGTACGGACAATGCAATGGGGCAGAATTTCTTCGATCTTATCGGCAAGTCCCAAGTGATAGAGCATTTCGGAAAGTATCTCATCACCTGTGCATTTATTCATAGGCTTTTTTATGTAATCGCCGATATTCCATGGGTGCAGACCGTAATTCCAGATGAACTGCACATTTTCAGGCTGTTCGGGGAAGAAAGGCTGATGCTGTACATAGGCAGACAGGCACCATGAGGAATCCTTGAAGGTCATAAGTCCGACACAGCCGTCATAATCGCTTGTCAGTTTTTCAATTGTTCCGATAAGCTCAGGATAATCCCTGACAGTCAAGCTGAAAGAGATCCACTGTGTTTTATCCGTATCGGAAATAAACTTTTCCGGATGACCAAATTTTTTGTCATGTGCCGCCAGCTTCTCCCAAAGCGTAAAGCAGCCACGATTATTTTTGTCATTGTTGATTTCCGCAACAGTATCACTGTCAGCATAAGCAGTATTCTGGATCATCGAATCTGAGGTCAGGAAAACATAATCATTTGCACCAAGCGTAATTGTTTCTTTGCTTCCATTCTGTCTGATCGTTAAGGCAGTCACAGTAGTCTTTCCGTCCTTATCGCTAAGTGCAATATCTGTAACCTCTGTGCTTGCCCTGAACTGAACACCCTGCATTTCGAGATATACGATAAAGATCTATCGAAAATTACCGTGACTGATATTATAACCCATGCCGACCTGAATCGTGCGACATTTTATGCACATTACCCTGATGTACGAGGTGTTACAGAAGAAATTGAAAATTAGATCATCGAAAAAATGTTGGATATCCTGAAAGAATTTCAGTTTACAAACTTTTTCCGCAATCCCGCCCCTCTCCTGATTAAAATCAGCAGGTACTTGGAAGAGGATACAGACTTTTATCGTATTATTGTCCGTGCAAACGGCTCGGAAATATTTATGGAGAAGCTGAAAAAATTGTTTGCCGATCATATGCTGAACGACAGCGATATTCCGGAATCAATGCGTCACTCGCAAATGGTCGAACTCCGTGTCTGCTATTTTGCGGGCGGCATAGTCAACCTTTATAAACAGTGGTTTCGGGGTGACCTGCACTGCACTCTGAATGATATAGCGCTGGAAGTCAGCAAGCTGTTACAGCTTGAAGCAAAGGAATTGTTTTGATTTGTGAGTCATAATGTTATATGCACCTATACTCATTTCTGTAATATTTCATTTCATATTTGCGATTTTCTTCTATTTCAACAGCCGTGCCATACGTTCACGTTCTTCCCTTTCGGCTCTTGTCATGGGATTTTTCCTGACAAGCCTCCTGAATCTCGGAAAATCTGCAACTATCTTTTCGGTTTCGGAAATTCTGTCCTTCAGCTTTTTCTTGTCATTAAGCACTTCCGTATATCTAATCTCTGCCTTGTCCACCACACTTTTGAAAGCATCAAGGGTGTGGATATTGTTGTCATGCAGGAAATTCAGAAGTTAAAAATTTTTATGCTCAATACGATAAGCAAGATGCTCAAGAAAATATCCGTCACCAAGATAATAGGTTCTAATTGGTTCCCTGTCAGGCTTAACTTTTATAGACAGATACTTTTTCAGATTTGCGCCGTAACCCTTTTCTTTCAGCTTCTATGTAAGATCATCAATGCTTCTCACATCATTACGCATAACAATCTCATCAAGCTCGGTTTTCAGATTTTCTTTCCATGAATTTCTCCGCTGCCGTGCAGATAATCCCCGTATTTACGATTATATGTTTTCTTCGGACGCTCAGATAATATTAAACTGTTCTCTGACTTCCTCCACTGCCTTAGCTGTGACCCCACCTGTTTCATTGGCTTTCTTGGCGATCCGGTTCAGCTCATTGCCGATCATTCGGAACGGTCTTGTCACCTCACGAAGTTCGGCGAGGTCAAAGCATTTCACCCTGAACAGTGATATGACGTACATACACAGCAAATCACATGTTCATTTTCTCGGCTCTTTTCTTTATAACCTCATATTCATCATCATTAAGACGAATGAGGAATGTTCTGTTTCTCTTTTCTATATCTGTCATCTTTCTGTAAAAAATATGTACAAGGATGTTAGAAACAATGCCCATAAAATGCGAAACTGCGTGATTTCGTACGATTTGGAATTATCTCAAATCTACGCTTGCTATCTTCCAACTTCCCCGCATTTTTCAAAATCACGCACTTTCGCATTTCTATCAATATAGCCGCTGCTAAAATGAAGGTCCTTAACTGTTGAATAGAACCAACCGCCCTCAGTGAGCTTGCCGAGGTTATTGTAATAAACGTGCTTGGCGATAAGGCAGTTATATATTTCAGCTTCTGCATTGCCTATGGCAAAAGACAGCAGCCTGTTCCTTGAAACCGTATTTGTAGGATTAAGCACTTCAAGCAAGGGTGTTATGAGGTATTGCATTCATATCACCTGTCTTTCCCGCAAGCATTCCGAAAGGTCAGTCTTGTTGATGAGCATAACAGTTTCACTTCTTGCAGCCGAAGCCATTGACGGTGAACAAAGGCATTCGGACTGTATATCAGGAATGGTCATATCCATAACATACGCTTTCATCATTTTACCGACTGTTTCTCCGTCGATATCACTTCCGTATGCCCTGAGATCATCAACGCAATCAGTGAATATCACTCCAAACAAAGTCTTGCTTGCATCATAAATATCATCACGCCGAGCAACGCTTTTGGGTGTATATATAGTATCCGCTTCAATCAGCTTCAAAAGCTCCGGTATAGAATAATCTGCCATGTGCTTCTCCTTCCTTTTTCGGGCAACAAAAAAACTCCCGCAGCTTACAAACTTTTTATAGTTCATAAGCTACGGGAGTTTAAAACACCCTGTATTTACTATTTTCGGGCAAAAAAATAAAGCGACCATTGAATTGTCACAAGTCTTATAAAACAGGCTCAAATGACGTAGAATAGAGCTTTGCAAACGTTGCTCTCATTCCTATTCAATATGGTCACTTTAACGAAAGTTTGGCTCCCCAAGTAAGACTCGAACTTACGACCCTGCGGTTAACAGCCGCATGC
>CALANW010000075.1 GCA_937926145.1 uncultured Ruminococcus sp.
GCGTCAGATGTGTATAAGAGACAGGGCTTATCCCCGTTATCCCGGTGACGTTTGTCGGCGCGCTGATAACGGTGGTGTTCGGCTTCTTTTTTGCGGCGGTTTCATCGCGAATGGTCGGACTGGTCGGCAGCAGCAACAACCCTGTTTCGGGAATGACGATAGCAACGCTTCTCGCGGCTTCGATGCTTCTCAAAGCAATGGGAATGGGCGGCGCAGAGGGAATGACCGCCGCTATTGCGATAGGCTCGGTGATAAGTATTATCGCATCGGTAGCAGGCGATACTTCGCAGGACTTGAAAACGGGTTATATCCTCGGCGCAACTCCGAAAAAACAGCAGATAGGCGAGATAATCGGCACAACTGCCGCCTCGCTCGTCATAGGAGGAACGCTCTATCTGCTCGATGCGGCATGGGGATTCGGAACTCCCGAGCTCGCCGCGCCGCAGGCAACGCTCATGAAGATGATAACCGAGGGCGTTATGAGCGCTCAGCTTCCGTGGAACTTGGTCTTCATCGGAGCATTTGCGGCTGTTTTCGCTGAGATAATAGGTATCCCAGTTCTGCCTTTTGCGATAGGTTCGTATCTTCCCGTTCAGCTTTCCGCCTGCATTTTCATCGGCGGAGTTATCCGTTACTTTGCGGAGCGCGCGAAGGCTGATGATGAAGCGAAAGAAAAGGCGATAAACAAGGGTGTTCTCTTCTCATCGGGAATGATAGCAGGAGAGGGACTTGTCGGAATTTTGCTCGCATTTGCGGCTGTATTCGGGGTGAACGGTTACCTTGATATCTCCGAATATACGGGAAAATACGCGTCCGTTCCGATAGTTCTCGGCTTGCTCGTGCTGGCTTCGATAATACTTCTGCTTGTGAAGTTTTCACGCCCGTCAAAGGAAGTGAGGTCGTAATGAAGCGGATAGACGAAAGCTATGTTCCTTTGCGCTCGGAAAGCATTGACTGGACGGCGGACGAAAACGGACTTGTGACTATTACAATGGAGAACAGCGGCTTGTTTGACCGAGTTTTGCAGCTGCTTATGAAAAAGCCGAAGCGTTCCTTTATCCACCTTGATGAAAAGGGGAGCTTTTTCTGGCAGGAAGCGGACGGTTCTCACACCCTTGGCGAAATAGCGCTCGGTTCGGCTGAAAGGTTCGGCGAAGCGCCCGACATCAGCTTTACGGCGGCTGAAAGATTTCTCGAAATTCTTTGCGGCTGCGGATTTTATTCTTACAGAAAATAAAAATTTTTCCGAAAATGAAAAATTTTCGACTCTTAAATTGTATTATATATAGAGGATATCCAAGGCTTTCCGAAAGGAGGTCTTGGGCATTCCTTTGCAGGAGAAAATTATGACGACTGAAAAACACGGCGAAAAATTCGGCAGCAGCGCGCATATTGAACGCGT
This sequence comes from uncultured Ruminococcus sp., assembly GCA_937926145.1. GTDB lineage: Bacteria > Bacillota > Clostridia > Oscillospirales > Ruminococcaceae > UMGS363. The sequence goes on from CALANW010000075.1 coordinate 1,403, forward strand.
TCTTGCGGAATATTCCGACAGCATCATAAAGCTTTGCTATACATATACGAAAAATATCCACGATGCGGAGGATATTGCACAGGAAACCTTTATCGCACTGATACAGCACGGCGAAGCCTTTGAAAGCGCCGAGCATGAAAAGGCGTGGCTGCTGAGGACGGCGGTAAACAAATGCAAAAACCACGTTAAGTCGGGGTGGGTGAAGAACACCGTTCCCATTGATGAAACGACGGAAGAACCCTCGCAGGAGTTTGAATCCGATGAGGGCAGCGAAGTCCTCGAAGCTGTCAAAAGGCTGCCCGAAAAGTACCGCCTGCCGATACATCTTTTTTATTACGAAGGCTATTCGATAAACGATATCGCAGGCATCATCGGCAAAAAGCCTGCAACGGTAGGGACACTGCTCGCAAGGGCGAGAGAGCGGCTCAAAGAAATTTTGAAAGGAGGCAATTCCAACTGAGTTGGAATGACGATAATGGATATAAACAGAGAAAATTACACGAGATCACTTGAAAATATCAGACCCTCCGAGAAATTTCTCGCCGAAACGAAGAAGCTTATGCTTGAAGAAGCGGCTAAGACCGAGAAAGCCGAAAAGCCGAGCCGCAAGCCGTTCATAATGAAGCTTACGCCTTTTGCCGCCGCGGCTGCCTGCATTGCTCTTATTGCGGTTGTCGGCGTGAACACGCTCAAAGATAAGGGCGTTGAAACGACTCAGGCAAGCGAAAGTATTTATACCGCTTCTGCGGAAAATAGCGAAGAAAACACCGAAGCTGCTTCTGCCGATGAAGCTGATGAAAATAAAGCGCCTGCAAATAATGAAGCCTTTGATGAAGCTTTATCCGAGGAGAGCATTGCAGACGAAGCAGAGATAGTCGAATCAAACGAAGCCCCCGAAACCGAAGCTGAACCGAGTGCTGACGAGCCCGCATTTTTTGCGGCGGACGGAGTTTTTGTTGAGGAAAGTGCAGACGACAGCGTTCCTGCCGATGAAGCCGAGATGCCTGCGAGCGATGAAGAAGAGGACACGACAAAAAAAGCAAACAGCTATGTTGACGGCGGCTTCAATTATACCGAAAAACCAACTGTTGATGATGCCGATACTGACGGCAATGCAGGTATAGACACTGATGATGACGTTGATGACGATACAGGCGATATAAATGGCGGCGATAAGCCCGTTGCGCCTGCATTTACGAAGCTTTCGGGCGGAAATGCTTCGGCTTATCCCGATTTTTCACCGACCGATACGGAAAAGCTCCGCGAATTCCTCGCTCTTGCTTCGCATGACGATATAAACGCCGAAGTCACGTCTTCGGACGGTGAAAGCGCCGATATTTTCGGCGAAAAAGCGCATAAACTGAATGAAGCTTTCGCCAATGCGGCGGAAAAGCTTGCACAAAGCGGCGGAGAAAGCTTCGCACCGACACTTTCGTTCAGCGTTTTTGACAATGTGAGCGGAGATATCCTCTACACTGTTCAGACGGACGGCAGTGCTTTCTCGGTGCAGATAAGATACTGCGAAACGGTTTATTTTACCGCTGATAAAACCGCTGTTGAAGCCGTTATTTCTGCGGCGGAATAATAAAAAGCAGTTTGGAAATCCGAGTGTTTCCGAACTGTTCAGTCTGTCGAAAAAGTATATTATTGAAAAAAGTTGAACAAAATTAAAGTTTACGTCCACGCTTTTCAAAGGGTGGCAGGGGTCAAGGGGGCAGCGCCACCTTGTCGCTTCCGCAGAAGCGAAATAC
>CALANW010000076.1 GCA_937926145.1 uncultured Ruminococcus sp.
AATTATAATACATTTATGGCTTTTATAAATGTATTTTTTGTTAAAAGTGACAACTTTTTGATGCTGTAACTGCTATTGACAAATTTTTACAGATAAAAAGGTTAAAATAACATAAAGATTTAAATATTATGCAAGGAGGATAAAATTTATGCCTGTAAAAATTGAAATAGATGAGGGCGAGAGGAAGCTGACCGCTCATATAATGGGCGATATCGACCACCACAGCGCTTCGGAGATACGCGAGGAGATAGATTTCGAGGCAGAGCGGCTTCGCCCCGAGTTGATGATACTCGATTTTTCCGAGGTCACGTTTATGGACAGCTCGGGGATAGGTCTTGTTATGGGCAGATACAAGGCGGCGAAAGCCTACGGCGGAAAAATAACCGTTTCGGGCGCTTCTTCGCAGATAAAAAAAGTAATGAAGCTTGCGGGTCTTGAACGGCTCGCTTCGATAGAATGAGAAAGGAATGAGGAAAATGCCGATAGTTAATGAACTTAAAATATCTTTCCCGTCAAAAAGCTGCAACGAGAGCATAGCGAGAATGTGCGTTGCCGCCTTTGTCGCAAGCGAAGATCCGACCGTGAGCGAACTGGCCGAGATAAAGACAGCCGTTTCCGAAGCCGTCACGAACAGCATCGTTCACGGCTACAGAGGGACGCTCGGAACGGTCAGCATACACGCGCGCTTTTTCGATGACGGTCTGCTTATCATAAAGGTTTCGGACAAAGGCTGCGGTATCCCCGATGTTGAAAAGGCGAGAGAGCCGCTTTACACTTCCGCACCAGAAGAGGAACGCTCGGGACTCGGTTTTTCGGTAATGGAAAGCTTCACGGACAAGCTAAAGGTCAGAAGCGCCGTCGGAAAGGGAACGACCGTAACGCTCCAGCGCAGACTCGGCGTACATAATACTAATTTTTAATCAAAGTGTAGACAAAAAATCGGCGCAAAATCCATATATGCGAGATTTTGCTTGATTTTTTGTACACTTTCAGTTTAAAAATTAGTATACCGAAGAATGATCGCCGAAAGGACAGAATATGAACGGGACTGAAACCGATAAGTTTACAGAAGAAAACCTCGGATTGGTGCGGCTATGCGCAAACCGATTCCGAGGAAAAGGAATAGAATATGACGACCTATACAGTACCGGCTGTATAGGTCTGATAAAGGCTGTCAACGGCTTCGACAGCAGCAGGGGAGTGAAGTTCTCTACCTACGCCGTCCCCGTTATCCTCGGCGAGATAAAGCGGCTTTTCCGTGACGGCGGAACGGTCAAGGTCAGCCGAAGTGTAAAGGAGCTTTCGCTGAGAATAACACGCATAAAAGAGGACTTCGGACAGAAATACGGCAGAGAACCGCAGATATCCGAGCTTGCCGAACTTACGGGCGAAAGCGAGGAGAGCATCATCGAAGCCGTCTGCGCCGCCCGCCCCGTGCTTTCGCTCACAGCGGACGACGATGAATCCGACGGCGGACAGATCGATATAGCCGTCGAAGCGCACGACGAGGAAATGGCTGAAACGCTCTCGCTCCACGCCGCCTTGAGAACACTTCCCGAAAAAGATCAGCTACTTATCTATTACCGCTACTATAAAGACCTTACCCAAACGCAGACCGCCGAAAAACTTGGTATGACGCAGGTGCAGGTTTCGCGCCGCGAAAAGAAACTGCTGCTCTCGCTGAGAAGCTTTTTGGACGGATAAATAACAGCTAATATTTGTTTGAGAACTGCGAAGCCAATCAAAGTTTACGTCCACGCTTTTCAAAGGGTGGTAGGGGTCAAGGGGACAGCGTCCCATTGTCGCTCTCCGCAGAGAGCGAAACTCCCTAAACTAACAGCATAATGTCAGTTGCAATAGCGAAATCAGTAACAAATAAAAAAGGTGCAATTCACACCCAAAAAGATGAAACGAAATATGAGAAATCAGTTTCGTAAATCTAAAAAAATGAATTGCGCCAAATTCTATTTTCCTAAAGAATCTATCCTCGGCGTGAAATGCGCAGAGCAAAAGCAATAAGCATTTCACGCCGACATCGTTTGAACAGCGGTGTGATATGAACGTGAGCCCACAATAAAGATGCAGCACTCTGTAAACTCCAAAACTATACAAAATATATTTCTCATACAATCGATAATTCAATAGTTTCGTGGAGTTCTGAGCAAAGGGCAAACCAACAAGAGGGAGAGGGGCACTCTGTAACCTATGGACGCGAGCCGTCCCCCTCTCCCTCTTGACGGTTTACCCTGAAGTGTGTTACACTTTGCGATCCCTTTCCCTTATCTCCCTCTCCTCCGGCTAAGACTATACGGACTATAGAGTATGCTATTCCGCCTTGGTTTGTTGATTTCTATAGGGTTGTGCTGAATAAAGTTATTGAAAAACGAACCAATAAAATTATAAAGTTTTTAGATTTACAGAGTAGTAGGGGCGTATTCTATATCCGACCGTTTTCACGCACAACGGAATAAAGCATTACACATTCTTCGCCGTCATTAAAACGATCTCCCCACCCGAAACTTTAAGCATAATATCATTGCCGCTTTCGTAAGCCTCAACCGCGCAGCTTTTTGTGCAGGCGGCAAGCTGTTCGGCGCGAACGATGAGAACCTCGTTTTCGGCGAGAGTGCGCTTTATAACATTTCCGCAGACCTGCGCGAAAACAGTTCCCGAGCCTGATACTTCGCAAAGCTCAAAACGCTTTTTGCCGAAAGTTTTGGACATAAACGATGTTAACTTTGCACCGCCCGAAGCTGCGAGAAATGCACTCGGAGCGAGCAGGAGAGATTTGCTGTCCGAAACCTCGGCAGGAAATATCGTGCAGGGGGAAACATCTGGAATGAGCGTTATCTCCGCATTGTCAGCGCAGGAGGTGTATTTCCGTGAGAAAAGCCTGTCCTCGGACAGACCATTTTTCAGCGCATCGATGATGTTGTCAGCCGAGCTTATCTCGCATATATTCTGCGAGAACCAGCCGTCCGAACCGACTTTGACGCTCAGAAGCTCGTTTTTATTTAGGAAAACTGTGAGGACGGGAGAATTTTCTCCCTCGATCTTATAGTTCATTTTCAGATGTTTCCTTTCCTTATACTAAACACCATTTAAAATTTGGAAAAACAAGCCGACAATCTTGTAGCTGTTGAAAACAGCTTGATGTTGAAAACAGGTTTATATTGGATTTAGGTGCAGATTTTTTCCTGTATTTTATTGGTGTTTAGTATTATAAATATAAAAAGAGCCGCCGAAAAAGCAGCTCTTTTGAAAAGCAATTATGTACCTTAGTTCTTTGCACCGATAAGCGGCTGGAGCGAACCTGCAAGTGCTGTCAAAGGCATGGACTGGAGCCAGATCTTGCCGGGACCCGTTACCTTTGTGTTGAAAAGTCCCTCGCCGCCGAAGAGTGCGTTTCCAATGCCGCCTGTGGACTGGATATCCATTGAGCAGGAAGAATCCATTGCAACAAGGTAGCCCGTGTCGATGAGGAGCGACTGACCTGCTGCAAGCTCGTATTCAACAGCTGTACCGTCAACTTCAATGAAAACTGTGCCTGTGCCTTCGTACTTCTGCATTATGAAGCCTTCACCGCCGAAGAAGCCTGCCCCAAGCTTTTTCTGGAAGAATACGCTTACATTGATGCCGAGTGTGGAAGCGAGGTAAGCGGATTTCTGTGCAACGACAGCCTTGCCCGGCTGAACTTCCATTGCGATGATGTTGCCCGGAACGGAAGCTGCGAGGGTGATCTCACCTGCGCCGCCCTCTGCGGTGTACTTGTTCTTAAAAAGTGATTCGCCGCTGACAGCTCTGGAAAGAAGCTGACCCATACCGCCTGTTTTGGTTTCCATTTTCATTGTTGGTGTCATCCAGGACATTGCGCCTTTCTGACATTCGATGCTCTCGCCGTTTTCGAGAGAAAATGTTACATAAGGGAATGGTGCTCCGTCGATCTTGTACTGCATTTTTCTTTCTCCTCCAATAATAAAATAATTTAAAATATTAATAGTAAATAAAAAGCATAATATCTTTTAAATTT
>CALANW010000077.1 GCA_937926145.1 uncultured Ruminococcus sp.
GAGCTGTGGGGCAATTATTGGCAGCTTTTCGGTGAGGTCTTTATGTATGGTCGTCGGTAATTAGAAATGCTTTTTCAAGTCCGATTTCGTCAAAAGTTTTAAGAAAAATGTCGATATTTCCGTTCCTGTCAACTTCAATTCGGTCGATGATCTTTTTGAGCTGTGCATTGGTCACGGCCGATAGGTCGGTGACGTTTTCCATATTGGTAAAGGTCTGAGCGAGCAGCGTGTCAAGCATCTCGCTGCGGTTGAGGCTATACTCAGTAATGGTAAGTTCGTTTTTGACGCGTTCAAGGTCGGCATTGATGCTTTTCAGTTTGACGTTAAGCTCCTCACGGGAGATAAGTTCATCGACATACATATCCATATACTTTTGGCGCTGTTTTTCAAGTGAGGTGCGCTTATTGTCGAGTTCGTCGAAACGGTTCTGATTTTCGTTTGAATCGTGGTAGAGTGTATTGAACCGAGATACAATGTTTTTGACCATTGTATCTCGATTTTTCAGCGAGTGGGAAAAGTATTCCTGAAGATTTTGGGTAAGAACCTGCTCATCGAGGACGACAGCGTTCGGGCAGGCATCTGTGCCACGCATATTTCTTACGCTGCATACCCAACGGTAATTGCCTTTATAGCAGGTACGGCGGAAAGAGTAACCACATTCTTTACATTTTATGAGTGTACTGAAAAGATGTTTGCTGCTTTGACGTTCGTGGTTGTGGGTAAAAGCGCTTTTTCGTTTTTCAAGTGTTTGCTGGGCTTTATTGAAAAGCTCGTCGCTTATGATTCGGAGTTCGGGACGTTCGGTGACGAGCCATTCGTCCTCATTTTTCTTTACACGCTTGCTTGTGAGGAAGTCTTGGATCTCCTCTTTGCCGTTGATGATTTTACCAATATAGATGCTGTTGGCGAGGATCCTTGAAATGGAGTTCTGTGTCCACGCATTGCCGCGTTTGGTTTTGATGTTTCGTTCGTTAAGAATATTGGCGATCTTTGTCGTGCCAAAGCCTTCGGTGGTATAGAGGATAAAAATCTCGTTGACGATCTTTGCTTCGTTTTGGTTGACTGTGAGGTTGAAATAGTCACCGTTGGTTTTGTCGTAACCATAGACGAAGTTAGGGACACGACCTTTTTCAGCGTTGATCTTCTTGCCGAATTTGATACGTTTGGAAGTATTGGCTGACTCTTCCTGTGCGAGTGCGCCGAAGATAGTAAGTACGAACTCTGAGTTGCCGAGGACGGTCTGATTTGCGGTGAGGAAGACAGTTTCGATATTAAGTGCTTTGAGCTGGCGTATGCTTTGGAGAAAGTCAACGGTATTTCGTGCGAAACGGGAAATATCCTTGACGATGACCATTTCAAACAATCCGCTTTTTGCATCTTTCATAAGTTGAAGAAACTCATGGCGGTTCTTGATCTTTGTACCGGAGATGCCCTCGTCGGCATAAAGCCGGACAAGGTTATGACCGTTTTTTTCGGTAAATTCCGTGAAGAATTTTTTCTGAGCTTCAAGGCTGTTGAGCTGGTCTTCCTTGTCCGTTGAAACTCGGCAGTATGCGGCTACATTCATTTGGGCACCTCCTTTTAAGTTTATGGTTTATACTAAACACCATTTAAAATTTGGAAAAAATCAAGCCGACAATCTTGGATATATGTGATTTCGGCGCAGATTTTTTCCTGTATTTTATTGGTGTTTAGTATTAATCATAATACAGCGAATTGTATTTGTCAAGGCTATTTTGACAGTTCGCTGATCTTTGCTTTGAGTATATCAAGTTTTATTGCGAGGACGGTATATTTTTGCTCGTTTATCTGCAAAATATAGTCAAGTTTTGGCGGCGTTTTGTCGCTGCCGTTATATCTTGGTTTGAGTATTTTGTTATCATAAAGCATTCTGTTGAATTTTTGCTTTGAGATTGAATAATTAAAATTTTGTTTTTCAAGGAAGAGTTCAAAGTGTTCAAAATAGCTATGAAAATCGAGGAAGATCAGACCTTGTTTGGTTTTTGCAGGTTTGATGATGATATTTGAATCCTCGTTTATGAGCTCGGTTATGAAACAATCGAAAAGCTGTATTAGTTTATCGTCGTATGATATGTTTATATCGGCATTATTATCGGCGGCGCAGCGCTTTTTGAAGATTTCTACTGTTTGGTCGAAGAGGTCGTAGAATTCTTGCTTGTAGGGGGTGATGTCGATAATTGGTGGATCAGATAAGGGAGTGTATTCTTCATAGTCATTGTCATCGTTATTATCAATGAAAAAGTTGTAGTAGTCGGATTCCAGTCCGTAAGAGTGTTTAGTGTTGTTTTTGAAATTGTGAGGTTGGTAGGATTCGTCATCCGGATCATAATATGGTGATATTGGCGGAAGTTCATCTACATATTCTTTGAAGCTCATTAAGGAAGCAAGAAGGTAAGAATAATTCTTAGCCAATTCTCGGTTACAATTAGGAAATGATAATTGTTCTAATGCTTTTTTGTATAAGTCATCAAAATATGTGATTTTCTGATTTTTATGAAAGTAGATGTTAAATAAACAATTAAGTATCTTTGTTACATCTGTTTCTTCAATTGGTATAAGCAGTTCATCAGGTTTATATATGATTTTATTTATTTTATCATACAGTTTTTCTGATACATTTTTTAATCTGTATTTATAATCAGCTTCACTGCTTAACTTATCTTCAAGGAATGATACATACTGTGTTTCAGGAGTTTTTTTATCTAATGATAAACATGTTTGTGGAAAGACCGGAATATACATAGAACGTTTAGTGAGATTGTTATCGATAAAATCAATATAAATTGGAGATGCGGAGAAAGAATCAAAGCGTTTATTTGGATAATGATTTGAATTTGTTCGATTACAGATTATTATTGGATAATCTTCGTAATTGGCAGTATACGAGGTGCGCTGTATTTTAATAAACTCTTTTGAGTGAGTTATATCAGCATAATCCTTTCCATTAATTTTTTGTTGAAAAAGCCTACTTGACGCTTTAGCTTTGTTAAATTCTTTAATTATATCTTTATGTGGTTGTCCGTTAGAAAAATCAAAGCTGATATTGCAGGAAACGATTGTTTGAATAATATTTTCCAAAAAAACAATGGCATTGTTTTTATTGTTTTCTTGATTTAACATCACAGAAAGCTTTATATCTTTGATAGAACTATTTTTGGGAACCTTATATAATGATTTGGTTACCGAAAACAAGATAAAAGAAAAAGTGGTCATTGTAAACGTTATATCGTCAGATTTTAGCAGTAATACTAATTTATCAAGTTGATAGAATTTTATAGGTTTTGTTTGATTTTTGAAGAGATTTAATTTGCGGCATTTCTGATCAACGTCAAAAAAGAAGAATTTGTTGTAGATTTGTTTCCATCCAAAGTGATAGTAAGAATTATCTTTCAGTTTTATATTGGCATTTGGAGAATATAGTTCACTTTCGATATCTTTTTGAATATTATCAAGATAATCACTGGAATTTATCGTATTAAGAGCGTGTCTGTCTTTTTGAGATATTCTTGATGAACCAAAAAACGTGGTAAGTATTTTTTCTCTGATATGACTTTTCATAGAAACATAGACAAACTTGGTTGTGCATTGTGATTTGTCATTATTTGAAATTCTTTTTATTTTAAGTATCTGAATTTGTTGGATTGAATTAGATGTTAAGGAAATTATGAAATTATAACGCATTCTATTCTCCTACTTTTACGGCATTTCTTGCAATTGGATATTAATATTATAACATAAAATAACTAAAATAACAACTAAAACTTATAAAAATCTTAGATTTTATCTTTTATTTTGATCTGCAATTGTAAGAATTTTTCTGTTATATAAAAATAATACTGAACTAACAAGCTCCTAATGAGCATCAGAAAATCGTATTGTACCGATTTACGGGTATATATCATATTTCTGAATGAACTCAGAATTACAATCGAGGTAAGTGCATATACATTACCAAGACGGAAAGAGGAGCTGGTATTATGCAGCAGAAGGAACTGGTATTCAGGTTCCACAACCCTAATAGTGAGAAAGATACATACAATGCATTGGCGGCGATATTCGTTGATGCGGGATGCAAAAAGCTCAGGAAAGCTTTGATAGAGGCTGAGAATGAGCAGGCTGAAAAGAATGCCGAGAAAGAGTAATATGATATTTGTCCCCCTGTAGCAATACAGGGGGATATTACTTTTTTATAGTCTTATGTATTGCTTACCACTAATTTAGTTCAGGTTTTTATAGAAAATTTAGCATGATTTTTCTCAATATGCCTTTAAATATAAGAGGTTAGAGAAGAAAATACGTATGCGCTATATTGCATATATTTGGTGGTATATGATGATATACTGGCATTCATGATGACTACTTTATTCTATTGTATCAGAAAATAGTTGTATTGACAAAATACAGTGAATTTTGATATGTCTTTATCAGCATTGTTGAATTTGATATTTTTTTAATGCAATATGTAACATCTGTCTCTTATAC
>CALANW010000078.1 GCA_937926145.1 uncultured Ruminococcus sp.
GCAGCGGTACAAGGGTCATGCCGATAAGGGCAACGCCGCCGCCCGCCATAAGCTGTTTCATGCCCTGGCTTTTCGCGCCCGGATTGTCGTTACCATATCCCTCTAACAGATTGATAACGCCCCAGATACCAAGTCCGGCTCCCAGTGCGATAACAAGGGTCTGCAATACGTCTACTGCGCTGTTGAAAAATGCCATAAGATTTCTCCTTTTCTGCCGCCAAGAAAGCGGCTGCCCCGAAAAAAGGGCATAAAAAACGGCGGTCAGCTTTGAAAACTGCCGCGGTCGTAAGCCCGCCGGATTTGGGCGGGTTCCCCGCGCCGCGTAGATTCTGCGGCGCAGCGGTATTCAGTTGTAAGCAAGATTTCGGTCTGCGGCTTTTCATGCCGCCCCAAGAGTAGGGGCGCGTACCATGTAGCCAATCGTGATATGGATTGCTTCAATCCCTCCTTTCCCTTTCCCGGCTTATCGTAGACAGGTGGCATTTCGCCGCGTCACTGTCCTAAGAGAAAGCCCTTGCGCCGGATATACTCGTCAACGTAAAGGCGGTGTTCCCCACCGCGCTCCTGTTGGTATTCCCGCATGGCGTTCTCTGCGTTTTCTATCAGCTTCGCAAAATATTGTTCATGCCGCATAATCTCGGTTTTTGTGCGCTGTCTGCTCATGGTGTGTCCTCCTGTAAAATCAGACTTCCCGCCGCGCCCGGTTCTTCTCATACAGGGCTTCGCAAGCCCGTATGAATTGCTGCAATTCAGCCCGCCGCGCGGCTTCCTCCCGGTCTTTCTTCATGCGCCCGCCCTCAATCACGGTAAAGCGGGGCGTTTCCTTTTGCCGCTTATTCATGGTCTGCGTCCCCGTCAAGGCTTGCCGCGTCGATTTCGTAATAGTCAAAAACTTCGTCGGGCTTTACGATAGCGGGGCGGCGGCGTAAGTGCTTCTCCATGTCAAAGGTGTTTTTCTTGTCCGCGTCGGACAGATATTTATAATTCGGGTGCTTCGTGATGTCGAATTTATCCGAAAAGAACGGGCGCACCCCTCTAAGCTGCAAGATACATTTCCCTCCGTCCATGACGGCGATTTCGTCCTGTGTCATAAGCTCCTTGCCTAACTTCTGGTAGTTCAGCCCATGCGATAGCTCACGCCCGCGCGTTTCCGACGTGTTGAAGCTGTCTATGGTTTCTTTGCCTAAAATTTCCGATATTTCTTTGAGCGTCGTTTTTTCCTTGCCGCCCAAGAAAAGCGTCGTGTCGCAGTTGCCGACTATGGTATCGGCGTTGTCCTTGTAAATCGCCTTTAGCTGTGACTGGCTCTGCAAGATGATTGACGCGGAGATTTCCCGGCTTCGTATCGTCGCTATGAGCTTTTCAAACTTCGGGATTTGACCGATATTTGCAAATTCATCTAACAGGCAGCGCACATGGACGGGCAGCCGCCCTCCGTATTCGTCGTCGGCTTTATCGCAAAGCAGATTGAAAAGCTGTGTGTAAAGGATTGACACAACAAAGTTAAAGGTGTCGTCGGTGTCGCTGATGATAACAAACAGGGCGGTCTTGCGGTCGCCTATGGTGTCAAGCTCCATTTCGTCGGTTTCCATGAGGTCGCGCAGCTCCTTAATGTCAAAGGGGGCTAATCTGGCTCCGCAGCTAATCAGAATGGATTTTGCGGTCTTGCCCGCCGCCAGTTTGTATTTTTTATACTGCTTGACAGCGAAATGCTCCGGGTCTTTTTCTTCCAGACGTTCAAACATGAGGTCAACGGGATTTTGAAAATCCTCGTCGTCCTCGCGGGCTTCCGACGCATTTATCATTTCAAGCAGCGTCGTGAAGTTCTTTTCCTCGTCGGGGGCTTCGTACCAGATATAGCCGATAAGCGCAGTGTAGTAGAGCTTTTCCGCTTTTACCCAAAAATCCTCCCCGGATTTCTCCCCGTCGCCTTTGGTGTTGGCAATAATGGTATTGACTAACTTCAAAATGTCCTTTTCGCTCCGCAGATAGGCAAAGGGATTGTATTTCATGGATTTTTTGAAGTTAATCGTATTCAGCACTTTTATCCTGTAACCGCCCTTTTGCTGTAAGAGCTTGCCACATTCCAGTAATACGGTGCCTTTGGGGTCGGTCACGACGTAGCTGCTGTGCATTTGCATGAGGTTCGGCTTCACGAAAAACCTTGTCTTGCCGCTGCCGGAACCGCCGATTACAAGAATATTTTTGTTTCTCGCATACTTCGGCTGCTTCGGGCGGCTGTTCATGGTAAGGCGTTCCGTCTGCGTCAGCAGCACGTTATTTTCAAATACAGGGTCAACGTAAGGCTTTATATCCTCCGCGCCGCCCCAACGTGCAGAACCGTACTCCATGCCCTTGCGGTATTTCTTTGCGTTCTTGCCCTTGAAGTACACCACAAGCCGGACAATGACCGCGCCCGCCATGCCGATTAGTAAATCGGCGGGGTGGAAGCTCGGCGCGATACTGGAAAAGGCAGCAGAAAAGCCCTCCCCAAGATGTAAGAGCTTCCCGCTTGCGTCTGCGCCGGGGGATAAGCGGATCGCCGCGCCCACTTTGTCAAAGAGATAAACAAAGAGCAGATAGGGCAAGTTGAGGATAAGCAGCTTCTTGACTTCCGGCTTCATAGCGATACCTCCCTGTCCTTGTTCTTGACTTTGGCGCGTTCCGCATTTCTGCCCTGTGCAGCTTCTTTGAGGGTAGACAGCAGCTTTCGGATAGAGGGCTTTTTCTCCTGTGTCAGCTTTTTTGCGGAAAATTCCTTAAAGGCTGCGGTCAGCACGTCAGCGTCGCGTCCTTTGAAGAATACAAGGTAGCGCGGCGGGCTTTCCGTCGTGTCCTTTTTCAGCGCAAAGTCGATACCGTACTTTTTCGCGGTACTCTCAAACGCCTTGATATTGCCCTCGGTTATCTCAATGTTGGAAATGCCCGTGTTCTGCTTCATAAGCTGCTTTAGGGTCTGCTTGCCCTGTGGGGCTTTCCCTTTCTGCTTCTTCATCTGCTCCAACAGCTTTTTCATGGCTTTTTGGAGCGTCTGGGCGGTCAGTTTCCCGGTCTTGATGTAAAGGGCTATGGTCTTTTCGTTGATTTCATCTTGCATTTACCGTCCTCCTTTCGCGGTAGTGGTCTGTTAAGGGGGAACGCCGCTTGTGGGGCTTCCCATACGTTCAGATACGGACGCGCAGCCCGTTTAAGTCGTTGGCTCTCACGCCCACAAGATACCATTCCTGTGTGGCGTTCATTTCCATGCGGGTGGGCTTCCATTTGCCCCGCACGAATACGTCAAAGCAATCGCCGCAATGCAAGCCCCCGTAATACTCGGAAATGTCAAAGCGAATGTCGTAACGGTCGGTGCGCTCGTCAAAAATCAATGCTCCTGTTCTCTGTGCCATAAAAAAATCCTCCTTTGGTGGTGTTACAGGCTTTCGCCCGGTTTGCATGAATAATAGTCGGGGTCGCCGTATTTCGGCTTCCTCGGTGCCAGTGCGCCGCTTGCCATGTCGTGAGCCACAAGCGACGTGTAATAACTGCCGATAGTGGACGGGGCATTGAAAAGGGCTGCTTTCATGTACTGCTTGATGTTGCGGATTCTGGTGGTGTTCTCGCTCATACAGTCAAGGACAAAGCGGATATGTTCGCTGTCCAGTTTCATAAACTTTGCCTTTACAAGCTCCGCCGGGTAGTCGTCGCCCGCGACACGGATTGTCTTTCTCCGGGTGCAGACGGTTTCAAGCATGAGGTCTACAAGCTCGTCAAGGCGTTCCCGGTCAAGCTGCCTGTCCTGTACCAGAACGTCATAGCTGATATTGTCCTTGATGATTTCCTCGTATATCTCAAACGCGCTCTGCGCCGCTTCCGTTCTTTTCCGTTCCGGCGGCGTAGCCGCTGCCCCGGCGTAGGGAGAGGGGTCAGGGGAAAGGATAGGAATGGAATCGGTACTTGATAAATCAGTATTTGATTTTTCTTTTTTTGGTAAGTCAGTCTTTTGTATATCTTTATTTAATTGCGTTGGATTTTCCGTCGTCGGTTTATCCGGTGTCGGATTTTCCAATATCGGCTTATCCGTTGTTGGATTTTCCAATGTCGGGTTTTCCAACTTCGGCGAAGCTGCGGCGGGTGGCTGCGGCTGCTCATAAATGGTGTACTCGATAGCGGTCATTTTTCCCTTATCGTCGCGCCCTTGCCGCCTTGTGATATATCCGGCTTTTTCAAGCTCCCATACAGCGGTGCGGATAGCGTCGATACTTTCCCGGTTGATTAGCGACAGCCCCGCAAGGGTATAGTCCCAATCTTCGGGAAGTGAAAGCATTTGCGACAACAGCCCCTTTGCCTTTAGGGATAGCTCCTTATTGCGTAAGTGGTGGTTGCTCATAACCGTATAGCCCTTGTTGCGCTCCACTCTGAAAATTGCCATAGCGTGTCACTCCTTTTGCTGTGGATTTGTTACGCAGTAGAAAGGCGATTTTGCGGGAAAAGGTATAAATCCCTTGCCGCGTGGGAAACGCGCCCGCAAAGCCGCCTGTATCAATGCTTTTTCAGCCCCTACTGCGTAACAAAGGGCATGAAAAAAGCGGCGTTCCTGTTCTTCCTGTGTTGGAAGTGGGAAACGCCGCCTGTGCGGTGCAATATTCAATTTGTTGTGGTCTTATACTGATGTTCGCTGCTTTCTGTGGTTATCTCCGCAAGAGCTTAGAAGCATATCAAAGCCCTTTCCGTTAAAAGTAGTAAATGAGTAGTAAATTCAAGCTCTGTACTCGCGGAAATGCCCGTATTTCAAGCATTTTGGGGGATAATCAATTTATTTTGAAAAAATGCGACATTATTTTTCCATATCAGCCACAGCCTCGGACGGGAGCATTGAATGAAAACGCCTGAAATCCCTCAGCAAATGGGACTGGTCGGAATAGCCGAATTCTTCCGTAATATCAAACGGCGAATATTTTCCCGAGCGAAGCTCCTGCCAAACAAGCTGATATCTTATCAGCGATGAAAAAAGCTTCGGGGATATGCCGATCGTTTCGCTGAACGACCTTTCAAGCTGGCGGACCGATACTGCGGTTTCGCTCGCCGCTTCGTGGGTTTTTATCGTTCCCTTTGAAGAAATTATACTGTATATCCCGTTCATAACATTGTGGTTCATTCGACCGAGGTCAAGGCGGCTGTAAAGGTATTTTTCGCAGATATCAATGCGTTTTTCGGTCGATCTTTCGCGAATGATCAGCGGCAAAAGACTGCTGTATATATCGGGAAAGAAAATTCGGGCATCAAAGCTTGAACCTTTCGTTCCCGAGAAGCTCTCGGGCGTAAAAAGGCAGGCTGACCAAGCGTAAAATCTTATACCAAACTGTGTTATATTCACTTTATTCAGGACGTTCGTACTGTCATCGACGGCACAGAAGCCGCAGTTCAGAAATTCTTCACCGCAAAAGCTGAACACGATATCCATACAGGTATCGGGAATTATCATAACGGGACGGCTGTATTCTTTCATCTCCCAGAAGCATCGAATGAACGGTGACAGCGCTTTTGAGGGCATATATTCTCGGTAGCCCTCTTTCGGCATTGCGGTTTCGGGGCGGTATATCAAAGAGAGGTCAAACATTTTTTACTGCTTTCTTTTGGTGGTATATTATTTTCCGAATCACTTATATATTATACCTTAAATCCACGCCGAACACAATAGTTTTCCCATTTTGGGCAAAAATAAAAAGCCGCTTGAAAAACAAACGGCTTTTTATGGAGCTGGAAACGTGACTTGAACACGCGACCTGCGCATTACGAATGTATTTTTGCCCTTTTCACAACTTTTTACAAAATGCCGAAAATCCGCATAAATACGTCATTTGACGGCTATTCGCTTGTTATAACTTTTCACCGTTTTTTATTGTCAATGACAACTTTTTAAAAGAAATATTGTCAATGTATTGTCAATTTCAGAGCATATTTTCGAGCAGGTCAGCCGCCGTTTTTGACCTGCTCATTTTCTTTAACCCCATAAAATTTAAGGGGCATAAAAATGCGATATTAACGTTCTTGCTTTTTATAGGGCAATTTATCAAACAAAGCCATAAAACGCGTTACAGCGCAATTCTGACCCATTACAGCGTGTTGCATACGTCATATAGCAAAGCAGCCCGAGCAGGTTTGTTATTCGGTTGCCCTGCTCGGGTGTTTTTATTCTCCCATCATATCAAAATGCCGCCTATACCTCTTGGGTATCTCGATAGGCACATCATAGCCAAGCTGCTTTAATGCCTTGGGAATAATTCTCATACCGTCTTTGAAAAAGTCCTCTATCTGCTTTTCCTTGCGTGTTACGCTGTTATATGTTGACGGACAAACAAAAGTCCAGTCTGCGCCCTCGTGATCGACCACAAGACGAAAATATTTGTCTATGTCCGTATCGGAGAACCCTGCCTTGCTCAAAAGTATATGATGTTCAACAGCTTCATCTATCTGACTGACTATAAGCTGTTCACCGTCAAACGATACAAGAACAAGCAGCGGTTCATCATGTGACATTGCATCGGTTACGTTGTCTTTATCGGGGTAGTATATGATATTCATTCGCTTTTATCCTCGCTTTCCGTTTTCATACGTTGCTCAACAGCACCGAGAATATAAGCGTTCATACTTTCGCCCCGTTTTTCTGCTGCTGTCTGAATTTCTGCTTTTTTTCCTTTAGGCGCACGTATTCTTATATCGTCCGTCTTTTCCGATAAATACTTTATACTTGCTTTTTTCTGTGCTTCGCTATAAGTCGAACCCATAATAACACCACCTTTTGCACTTTATATTATAGCATAATATGCTATATGTCCGCTATATAAATTATATACAATATGTCCGCTATATATTTGTGCATTATACCACTTGTATATAGCGGACATATATGCTATAATGATAATATCGAAAGGAGGAAAGGACAATGGCGAAACCAAAGAGCAAAAAGAAAAGCTCGGATAAATCAGTTGCTTTGACGAGACTCCTGATTATCCAAGCCGCAATCGAACTTATTAAATCGGTCATTGAATTAATCAACGATCTGATTGAGTAAGTCAGCAGGGAGCGCAAAAACTCCCTGCATATAAGATACCACACACAGAGCCATTTGTCAAGCGTATGATCAATATTATTTTAGACGTTGTAATGATCGTGCTGTTGCTCATAGCGATCTATAACGGCACAAAGAAAGATTGAACGAATATCACATCAGAAAGGAGCAGGTCAGAATGAACGTTATCAAGTCCAAAGTTATGACAATAGCAAACCGTCTTGTAAGAAACGGAATGAACCGCAGAGCCGCAATGCTCAAAGCGTGGGTAATTGCAAAAGCTTCCGCTCTCCGTGTCAAGGTCAAAGGCACAAACCGCCGACAGAGTGAGCTTGAACAGCTTTCAGAGTTCAAACCGTCCGATATATCGGTAACATTCCGCAGAGAACCGCATAACAGCTATGACAGCAACGCCGTAGCCGTCTATGCCGCCTCAAACACTCGCAAGGTTCTTTATCGGATATTTGCCAAAAGCCGTAGCAAGCGTTGTAGCGCCGCTATTCGATAAAGGCAGAGAGCCGAAAGCAAAGGCGTTCAATGTTACGGGAGGCTTTAACCCGTGGGTCAGCTATGGTGCTGCACTCGCTATCGAAGTATAAACCACAGCGGAGCAGGTCACGCCCGATCTGCCCGACCTGCTCCGAGATATCAGAAAGGAAGTATATTACAATGGAAAAACAGCAGCTTCGTTCACTTATCGTGGCAAACGCATTAACCTATGCAGCCGAACACGGAATATCCAATTTCAAGGCTTTGTGCGCTGTGTCGGCTGATGCTTACAGTTTTGCAAAAAACTATTCATCGACAACAACAGCAAAAAACAAGTTTGAATACATCGACAGCATTTTAGGCTTTATTCTCGGAAGTGATAACAGCCTTACCGATGCAGAACTTGGAAGCCTTGAATCGTATTATCGCGGTTCTTCTTGCCCGATCGGTTTTGAATACGAGATCACAGACGAATTCAAACACGCTGTATCTGAATACCGCGAAGAGATGAAACGCATAACCGCTTCAACAGCAGATACACGGCGCATTCTTCTCAAAGCAAAAATCTGCCCCGCACTTGACCGCATAAATGACTTTGTACGATACAATGAACTTGTACAAGGTTTTGACAAAATGCTTTTCTTTGCTGAAATATACGAACTCGGACGTATTGACGGAATAAGGCAGGAACGCGCACGGCATAAAAACAGATTATAAGTGATATACATTGAGCAGGTGAACTCCTGCTCATTTCTTTTTATGCAAAGATGAACTGCAACTCGATAAAAAACTTTAAAATTGCCGAAAAATATGCAAAATCGTTAAAAAGTGAAAATAATCTCCGATAAATTCAAAAAAACGTGTATTTCTACCCCATTTCGCGCGCGCGTGAGCCGCGTCAAAAATGTTGTTCCCAACCGGTAGTATAGAAATAAACGCACTCTCTCCGAATGGGGGGCTATTTTCTCGATCTTGGCTTATGGAGCTTACGCCGTTTAAATGCTCTGTAGAGCGTTTGCTCGCAAACATAGTATTTATCGGCAATATCAAGTATTTTTACGCCGCTGCACCATAAGCGGAATGCTTCTCTTATTTGTTTATCACTCAAACATTCACGGCTTCTTTTCATAAAAATCTGACCTGCTCCAATGTAAACGAATATGTAATCATAATTTGTAAAAAATGTTCAAAAACAGCATAAATTCGTTAATTTTATATTGTTTTTTGATATTTTGCGGTTTATTCTCGCCGTCTGATTCTTATGACGTACAGCTTTTCATTGTTTACCCTATCCTCGGCATCTTCGTTGTAAAACGTGCCGTAAATTCAAGTCGCCTAAAGAGCAGGTAAAGCAAAATTTTTTTCGGCAAACTCTTAAAGTCTTGCCGCTGCACCTGCTCTGTGATATTGAAATATAGGCTGTATATCAAGCTGTTCCTGCGGTATGCGGACATACTTGAAATATACATAGCCGCTTTTATAAAATTCGCTCTTTCTCGTTTCAACAAGCATATAGCCTTGCGGTGCTTTCGGTGGGTGATCGGGACTGTACACCCTGCGCACCTTTTTAGGCTTTTCCGTTATCGGCTGTAAAATGTTCTTTGTCTGCTTCCAGCGTTTGCCCTTGTATTCTTCGGGTGTGTGCTTGTGCATATACACGGCTAAGGCTGTGAAGTCCTCGCCGTGATCTATGCCGTTATACTCGTTATGTTCTCGGAGCGGTTCGGATTTGATGATGCTCCCGAACGTCCACTTGCTTATAATATCACTTTCGGAAACGCCGCTTATTATCAAATGATGATGCAGCCGCCCCGTGCTTTTGCCGTGACCCGTAACAGCTACTATTTTTGCGTTCGGGTTTGAGTATCGAAGCCGCCGAATATAGTTGTCTATGTTCTTTTGCGCTTCTTCATAACTTTCGGGTAAATGCCCGTCATTGTATGTAAGCGTAACATAATAATCACCGCTGCGGAAGTTCGTGTTTATAAGCCGTATAAAGTGCTTCTCTGATTTATAGCGGTTATACCGCGCCTTTTCCTCGGGTGTGCGGACGTTCTCGGGTTCGGGCTTGCTCCTGCCGATATTCCGAGCGTTCTCTGAAACTGGATAATACTCTTTTTCAAGGACTGCACCCGATCTTGTTACACGTTCGCAGTTCTGCATGGCTTTACCCCCTTATTCAAGGACTTCGTAAAGCATATCTATAAACTGCTGCATCTCTTTGCTTTTACGCTTGCCCGAACACTCGAAGCAGTCAAGAAGAACCTCGACCTCGCTTTTATGCAGTTCAAGGGGATAAAATGTTTTAGGCTTGCAATGCTTGGCTTTATATATGCAGGAATCAATATTGTTTATATCAACGCCCCTGCTGATACGCTTGTAAGGCTCTTTTGTGCGTTCAAGGTATTGCAGAGCCTTGCGCCGTCCGCTTGCAAGCACCGTTTTGACCTGCTCGAAATTCTTTTCGTTAAGCAAAAGGGTGGATTTTTCAGCTTGTTCATCGTGTGACGGATTTATAAGACCCTCGGGTATCTGAATTTTTATTTCTTTTTCCATAGTTTTTACGCTCCGATGCTTGCACCTGCTCGAAAAATGTGCTATAATCGGAGCAGGTGAATAGTTTTCATATTTACTTGTGCGCTTTCTGCTGTATGCTCGCCAAAGTTTCCAGCAGAGGGCGTTATTATTTTGCATTCATGATCTTAACGGGCGAAATACGCCGCATTCGGGTTCTGCTGTCTGCTCGGTATGCTCGTTAAGGTAATCAATGAGCCTATCAAGGTTGAGCAGGACTTTGCCGTTCTTGTTATTGCCGCCGAGCCTTATTCCTACAATTTCCCCGTTTATGTAAGCGTTTCGCAGAAAGCGTTCCGATAAGCCCGTAATCTTCGCCGCTTCCTTAATAGAAACCATTCGGGGAACGTGGCGGCTCATTTCGATATCATTGTTGCAGTTGACTGCAAAAGCGGCATTGCTGCTCATACTGCCACACCTGCTTTCTGTTCTTTCTTTACCTGCTCGATCGCATCGAAATAGCGGTTCTTCTCTTCCAGCGGAAGTTCATAACGCAGCTTTCTTATAAGCGTTGGTTCTGAAACGCCCATAGCAGCCGCTATCTCATACAGATATACACGTTCACGCTGCGCCCGTTCTCTGATATCATTGTTTGCCTTTGCCATAAATAACAACCTCCTAAAATTTTTTATAAACTCTTGCAATCATCATCATATTGTGATATTATAGCTATGATGATTATTTTTGTTGCGGTTACAATTCTATCACAACAGAAATGAAATGTCAATATTTGTTTTTATATTTTTATAAAAACAACAAATGTAGCTATTTCATAAAATAATGATGAGGAGTTATACAACAAATGAAAAAACTTACTACACGTCAAATATTTGCTCAAATGCTAAAGAGGTTAAGAAAAGACAAAGGAATATCACGAAAAAAGCTTGCCGAAGATATAGGTGTTTCTGTTGCATCAATCGGCTATTATGAAAATGAAGATAGAGCGCCCGATATTGAAGTACTTGTAAAATTGGCAGATTATTTCAATGTTTCTTGCGATGAACTTTTAAAAGGCGTAAAATCTCCGAACGAGAATATTTTTAAGGATTTATGGATTTCTGATAGTGCGCTAAAAAATTTACATAAATTAAAAGAAATGGAACCAATCAACCCAGATACACACACAAGCCGTCTATTTGAGCTTTTTGATGATTTGATATCCGAACCAGAATTTAGATTAATAATGAAATATTTATACCGATATGCAATAGGATATGACGGAGGAATTGAATTACATGAAGATTTAAATAAAGCAAGTGATGAGGCTCTCGCTTTATTTGATGAATTTTTAGGCTGCAATGAAAGAATACGTTATCCGTATTTATATTGGTATAATATGTATGCGGTAATGGAGCTTTTAAACAATTTTGCCAAGAGTTATGCTTATACAAATTTGCGTGAATATGAATACTACATGGCTGATAAAATAGATCAAATATGCAATTCTAAAACGGTAAAGGAGAACCCCGACAATGGCAACGATAACAAAAAGGACGAATAAAGACGGCTCTATATCGTACAGAATAAGGGTTTCGGCAGGATATAAGGCAGACGGCACACAGCAGAAAGCGTTTCAGACCACTTGGAAACCCGACCCGAGCAGGTCAGAACGTGCGAATGCAAAGGCTCTGAATGAATTTGCCGTAAAGTTTGAAACCGACTGCAAAGCGGGTCTGATCTCGACCGAACGCCGCAAATTCGGCGAATACGGGCGTTATATCGTTCAGCTCAAATATAAGCACGGTGACTTGAAAAATTCAACATACGTCCGCAATATGAGCATTTTTCCGCAATTATCGGAGCTTGACGGCGTTTCACTTGACAAAATCACGCCGCAAATGCTCACAAAGCTATATGACAAGCTGCTGACCTCTCCAACAGTCGCAAGTCAGCGTTATGCACTCAAAAGAAAAATTGACCTGCTCAAACTCGGAAAATGCAGCGGTACGGTTCAATTCTGCGATAAATACGGCATTGCTCAAACTACATACAGAGCGATCACCAAAGGGGATAATATCACACCTGCAACGGCTGAAAAGCTGTCAAAGGCGCTTGAAATGCCCATATCTTCACTTTTCACAGCAGAGAACAACGGCAGAACGCTTTCCGCAAGAACGATCATAAGAACCCATGCGCTTGTATCTATGATATTGAGTGAAGCTGTAAAGGACGGGATAATTACTGCGAACCCTGCGGAACGTGCAAGGCTTCCGAAAGCAGAAAAACACGAAGCAGAATTTCTCGAACCCGAAGAACTTGCGGAAGTCCTCGCAGCCGCCGACCAAGAGCCGCCGAATATACGGCTTTTTATTTACCTGCTCACAGCAAGCGGCGGCAGACGTGGGGAAGTTGTCGGCTTGCGCTGGCGTGACGTAAATTTTGAATTTGGGCTTATACATTTTGAACAGACGGTAATGTACAGAAAGAACCTCGGTATTTACACCGATACGCCCAAGAATGAAAAATCGAACCGTTTTTTACACTTGCCGCCCGAAATGATAAAAATGCTTTCCGATTATAAGCAGAAATGGGAGCAGTTCAAAGCGCAATGCGGTACGGCATACCCAAGCAGAATAAAGCTTCCGAACGGCAGCGGTCAGATGCAGGACGTTGAAACCGACTTTGTATTTACTCAAAATAAGCGGCTTGGTTTCCCAATCAGCCCTGATACTGCTAATAGCTGGCTATATAAGCTTTCGGCAAAATACGGCTTGAAGCCGCTGCACCCTCACATGTTCAGACATTCCGCGGCATCTGTGCTTATATATAACGGCTCGGACGTTGTCAGCGTTGCAGGCTACCTCGGTCACGCCAACCCGACAACAACGCAGAACATATACAGTCATATTTTGCAGGAAGCGCAAAGCCGAAACGCAGAGATCATCGGTTCGGTTATGTTCGCAAAGAAAAAGCCGCTTTCCGATGATGAAAACGGAAGCGGCGAAAAGGCTGTTTAAAGGCTGTTTTAAAAGAAATATTGTCAATGTATTGTCAATTTCACTTTTGAGGGCAAATAAAAACGCCGTCCGAGAACCCTCAAACGGCGTAGATGCGTGGAGCTGGAAACGTGACTTGAACACGCGACCTGCGCATTACGAATGCGCTGCTCTACCAACTGAGCTATTCCAGCATTACTATAATATTATACTATAAAATAAGCTTGCTGTCAAGCCTTTGCGCGAAAAATTTATCAAATTTACCGCAGAAATTTTTTCGGCAGCAGCTTTTTCTATAGAGAAACTGACTTTTGTTTTTGCAGAAATGTAAACTTTAATCGAACTTTCTCCCCTTGCGGCTTTGGTTCTATTTACACAAGGACAGTTTTACGGTATAATTATTAGTGATTTTTATACTAAACACCATTTAAAATTTGGAAAAAATCAAGCCGTCAATCCCGCAGCTGTTTTTAACAGGTTTATATTGGATTTCGGCGTAGATTTTTTCCTGTATTTTATTGGTGTTTAGGAAAAAGCTGATTAAAGCGAAGCGTTCGTTTTGCCATTTTGAGAAATGTACGAGTTTACGTCTTTAATGTCAATTTGACATAAACATTTTGAAAAATGGCAAAAACGTATTAATCAGCGTTTCCTTAGTATTACTCTCGGAAAGGAAAATTTAATATGAAGATTTATGCGGCAAGGCACGGTCAGACCGAATGGAATTTAAACGACAGGATATGCGGCAGGACGGACGTTGAGCTTACCGAAACGGGCAGAGAGCAGGCGGCTTTGCTTGCGGAAAAAGCGTATGAAAAGGGTGACATCGACCTTATCGTCTGCTCGCCGATGAAGCGCGCTCGGGCTACTGCAAAGGCTGTTGCGGACAAGATCGGCTGTGAGATCACGATAGATGAGCGCCTTATTGAATGGGATTACGGAGATTTTGAGGGCAAAGACCGAACGACCGAGGGTTTTGCACAGAACAAGATCGAATTCGGCGTAAAGATGCACGGCGGCGGCGAGTCGGTTTTGCAGCTTGCGCACAGGGTTTACAGTGTTATCGATGATGTTATTGCGAAATATCCCGACAAAAACGTACTTCTCGTTTGTCACGGCGGCGTTTGCAGGATAATCGAAACCTATTTCAACGATCTTTCGACTTATGATTACTCGCATTTCTTTATGGGCAACTGCGAACTGAGGGAATATTTCGTCAAAAAATAAGAAAATTCGGGATTTTTGTATTTTCGCCCTTGAAAAAATATGCGTTTTATGGTATAATTAAAGCTAATTATTTTGCTTGAAATGAGGTAGATCAATGCAGTCATTTATTGATACCGTTGCAAAGATCAACGGTGCGGTCAATGGTGTAGTCTGGGGAATACCAATGCTCGTACTTATTATCGGAACGGGCATTTATATGTCGGTAAAGACGGGATTTTTCCAGATAACAAGGATAAAAACTTGGGCGAATGAAACTTTTCTCGCCATTTTTAAGAAAAAATCGGTCACAAAGACCGACGAAAAGAAAGCAATCACGCAGTTTCAGGCGCTTTCGACTGCTCTTGCCGCGACTATCGGCACAGGTAACATTGCAGGCGTTGCGACGGCTGTTTGCATAGGCGGACCGGGTGCGGTTTTTTGGATGTGGATATCCGCTTTGTTCGGAATGATGACGAGCTTCTCTGAAAACGTTCTCGGCATCTACTTCCGCAAGAAAAACGAACACGGCGAATGGTCGGGCGGTGCGATGTACTATCTTGAAGAGGGCCTGAAAGAGAAAAAGGGACTTCGTCACATTGCAAAGCCGCTGTCGGTGCTTTTTGCTATATTCTGCGTTCTGGCTTCGTTCGGCATAGGAAATATGGCGCAGTCGAACTCGATATCGAGCGCGATGCAGTCCAACTTCAACATTCCTACGGTCGTAACGGGCGTTGTGCTTGCTGTTATTGCGGCTCTCGTTGTACTCGGCGGCATCAAGAGAATTGCAAAGGTAACGGAAAAGCTTGTGCCTTTTATGGCTATATTCTACATAGTCGGCTGTCTTATCATTTTTGTAATGAACTTCCGCCACATTCCTTATGTTTTCTCGTCCATTTTCAAGAGCGCATTCAGCTTTTCCGCTGTTGCGGGCGGCGTTGGCGGCTACATTATAAAGCGCGCTGTCACAATGGGCTTCAAGAGAGGCGTTTTCTCGAACGAGGCAGGGCTTGGCTCGTCGGTAATGGTAAACTGCGCTTCGGACGTAAAAGAGCCCGTTATTCAGGGTATGTGGGGAATTTTCGAGGTATTCTTTGACACGATAATCGTTTGCACACTCACTGCATTTGTTATTCTATCCAGCCCTGCGAACTCGGTATCGTTTGAAGAAGCACTCAGCAATGTTTCAACACAGCCGCAGTATTTCACGATAAATTACACTGACGGCGAAACGAACCTCATCGACTCGGACATCAATCCGAAGTACATTGTTGCATCGGACGATGCGGCAGAGGGCACTTACACCGAATATTCCGCAAAGACCGTTTACGGTCAGGAATTCTCCGTAAAAATTCTTAACAGCGACAATGTGAGCGGCGAAAATGATTTCACTTTTGCGAACGTTATGGAGCTTAAGGGAATTCAGGCGAAAGATGCGAACGGAAATCATCTTACGAATGAAAACGGCGACCCGATAATTGATTCGGTTACGATAACCGAGGTCAACGGTGTTCCGCTCGTAACGTATGCGTTCAGTCAGCGTCTTGGCTCTGTTTCGGGCAAGATCCTTGCTATCGCGATACTTCTGTTTGCGTTTTCAACAACGCTCGGCTGGTCTTTCTACGGAACAAAGGCTCTCGAATATCTGCTTGGAACGAAGGCGACTATCGTTTACAAGATAATCTTCGTTCTGTTTATAGTAGTCGGCTGCACGATGAAGCTTGGACTTGCGTGGGATATTTCCGACACATTCAACGGACTTATGGCACTCCCGAACCTTATCGGCATACTCTCGCTTTCGGGCATTGTTGTTGCGATAACGAAGAATTACATTCACCGCCGCATAAAGAAAGACGATGTGGATGCACTCCCGATGATATCTGCATATTCCGATATTCACGAAGAACAGCACGAAAAGCTTAAGGCGGAATACAGCAAGGAGAAGAATTCGTGATTCGTAATGCGTAATGCGTAATTGTTTTGCTCCGCAAAATTGCTGCAAAGCCCTAAAATATGTAGGGGCGGATTCTATATCCGCCCGTTAGAATACACAGATTTGTTGCATAAAATGTGTATTAAACGTAGGGGACGGGTTGCCCGTCCCGAATCGCGTCAGCGATTTTCGGCACAATTATTCACAACGAAAATCCCCCTGTTTTCATCGGATAATAACCTTTGAAAACAGGGGATTCGTTTTTGTGAAACACTTTAAATTCAGGGTTTGCATCGGGCGGATAATGAATACGACCCTATTGTGGGCTCACGTTCATATCCCACCGCCGTTCAAACGATGTCGGCTTGAAACGCTCGTCGCTTTGCTCCTCACGTTTACTCGCCGAGGATAGTTTATTTTAGAAAAACAGAATGGCACAATTCACATTTTTTAGGTTTACGAAAATAATTTCTCATATTCGTTTTTCCTTTTTCGTGTGAATTGCGCCTTTTTTATTTGTTAGTTATTACGTTATTGCAACTGACGTTATGCTGTTAGTTTAGGGTATTTCGCTTCTGCGGAAGCGACCAAAGGGCTTCCGCCCTCTGGACACCTGACGAGCTGTGCTCAGCTCGACCAGCTGATTGGCTTCACATTACGCATTGATCGTAAGTTCATTGTCAACGCAGTCGATCTTGACCGTGCTGTACGGTTCGATCTCGTCGGCGATGATCTTCTTTGCGAGCATTGTTTCGAGCGTGCTCTGGATATATCTCTTAAGCGGTCTTGCGCCGTATACGGGGTCATAGCCGTTATCTGCGATATAGGTCTTTGCGGCATCGGTAACATCGAGTGTGATCTGCTTATCCTTTAAGCGGTTCTGGAGGCTCTTGAGCATAAGGTCGATGATCGGGAATATCTCTTTCTTGGTGAGCGGCTTATAGAACACTATCTCGTCAAGACGGTTGAGGAACTCGGGACGGAAGTGGCTCTTCAGCAGATTGCTTACGTTTGCTCTTGCTTCGTCCGAAATTTCGCCGTTCTCGTTTATGCCGTCGAGGATAAAGTCCGAACCGAGGTTAGAGGTAAGGATTATGATGGTATTCTTGAAGTCTACCGTTCTGCCCTGCGAGTCGGTAACACGGCCGTCATCGAGGATCTGGAGCAGGATATTGAAGACATCGGGGTGAGCCTTTTCTACCTCATCGAAGAGGACTACGGAATAAGGCTTTCTGCGGACTGCTTCTGTGAGCTGACCGCCCTCCTCATAGCCGACATATCCCGGAGGTGCGCCGATAAGACGGCTTACGCTGAACTTCTCCATATACTCGGTCATATCGATACGGACGAGGTTGTTTTCATCGTCAAATAGGCACTGTGCAAGCGTTTTTGCAAGCTCAGTTTTACCAACGCCCGTAGGTCCCATAAACATGAACGAACCGATAGGTCTGTTCGGGTCTTGGATACCTGCTCTTGAACGGAGGATAGCTTCGCTGACTTTTTTAACCGCTTCGTCCTGACCGATAACACGGCGGTGAAGGATCTCTTCGAGGTGGAGGAGCTTTTCACGCTCGCCCTCCATAAGCTTTGAAACGGGGATACCCGTCCAGCGGGCAACGACTCTTGCGATCTCTTCATCGGTGACCTTATCGTGAAGAAGTGTATCAGCCTTGTTCTTTTCGGCTGTTTCCTCGGCAGCTTCGAGCTGTTTTTTCAGTTCGGGTATTCTGCCATAAGTGAGTTCTGCGGCTTTGTTGAGGTCGCCGTTACGCTGTGCAGCGGCAAGCTCGCCGTTAGCAGCTTCGATCTGCTCACGGAGCGACTGGAGGTTCTTGATATTCGCTTTTTCGTTTTCCCAACGTGCTTTCATCTCATTGAATTCGGCGCGCATTTCGGAAAGTTCCTTGCGGATATTTTCAAGCTCTTCCTTGGAAAGCTTGTCGTCCTCTTTTTTGAGGGCGGTTTCGGCAATTTCCTGCTGCATGATCTTACGGGCGAGGTCGTCCATTTCGGCAGGCATCGAATCCATTTCCGTTCTTATCAGAGCGCAGGCTTCATCGACGAGGTCGATAGCCTTATCGGGGAGAAATCTGTCGGTGATATAACGGTTGGAAAGCGTTGCGGCTGTGATAAGTGCGGAGTCCTGAATTTTTACGCCGTGGAAGACTTCGTAACGCTCTTTAAGACCTCTCAGGATAGAGATAGTGTCCTCAACGGTTGGCTCGTCAGCCATTACAGGCTGGAAACGACGTTCGAGTGCAGGGTCTTTTTCGATGTATTTACGATACTCGTCAAGCGTTGTTGCGCCGATGCAGTGGAGTTCGCCTCTTGCGAGCATAGGCTTTAAGAGGTTGCCAGCGTCCATTGCGCCGTCGGTCTTGCCTGCGCCGACGATAGTGTGAAGCTCATCGATAAAGAGGATAATTTTTCCCTCGGACTTCTTGACCTCGTTAAGAACGGCTTTCAGACGTTCCTCGAACTCACCTCTGAACTTTGCGCCCGAAATAAGGCTGCCCATATCAAGTGAGAAGATAGTTCTGTCACGAAGATTTACGGGGACATCTCCGCGGACGATACGCTGTGCAAGACCCTCAACGATAGCGGTCTTACCAACGCCCGGTTCACCGATGATAACAGGGTTATTCTTGGTCTTACGGGAAAGGATACGGATAACGTTTCTTATTTCAGCATCTCTGCCGATGACAGGGTCAAGCTTGTTTCTCTTTGCGAGTTCAACGAGGTCCTGACCGTATTTTTTCAGTACATCGTAGGTGTCCTCGGGGTTGTCGCTCTGGACACGCTGATTTCCTCTTATTTTGGAAAGAGCGTCAAGGAACTTGTCTTTATCGATGCCGAAAGCCTTAAAAATTTCTTTGATATTGCTGTTTGCGGTGTTGAAGAGTGCAAGTACGATATGCTCGACGGAAACATAGTCATCGTGCATATTTTTTGCGATCTGTTCAGCCTGATTGAGGCAGCTGTCAACGTCCGATGAAACATAGACTGTGTTCATCTCTCTGCCGCTGCCCGTTACCTTCGGGAAAGCTGCGATCTTCTGCAGGAGTGCGTTCTTCACGCCCTCGCTGTCAGCGCCCATTGCGTTCCAGAGCTGTGAGATAAGTCCGTTCTCCTGCTCAGTCAGAGCATAGAGAAGATGTTCCTGCTCAATGCGCTGGTTCTGGTATTCGATAGCGGTGCTTTGAGCAGCATTGATAGCGTCAAGTGATTTTTTAGTGAATTTGTTTGCGTCCATAAAAATCTACCTCCTTTGATGTTATCAAAAACAATGGCGAATGCCATGGATTTTGTCATTTAGATTGGATTTTACACAATAAGTGTAACTATTTGCACAGTATTGTGCAGAACGCACAAGCTCGGCTTCGTTTCGACATTTTATTTCGTATCGGCGTGAGATTGTGCATTTTTTACAACACTCTGTTAATATTATTGTAAAAATATTTGCTGTTTTGGTTTGATTTTATGTAAACGGGGAGAAAAATGTCCTTGTTTGGCGCATTTAACTTCTCCGATCGGCGTAACCGGTCGGGTTTTGTCGTTTTATGCGATATAAAAAACTTGAAATAAATTGTGAACAGATTTATAATAAATTTCAAGAAGAGGTGTTGTTGACTTTTGAAAGAGGGATAATAATGAATACACTGAAAACCATTGCCACCGCACAGAACCGATTATGCTACAGCCTTACCGAAAGCGTCCGCGATGACGGGAGCATTTCCTATGGTGTAAAGGCTGTGACTACATTGTTCGGGACTTCCGAGGAAGCGGCTGTTGAGGATATTTCGTCCGACCGACAAGTCGTTGAGAAATTCGTGGACTTGCTCGCGGACAACCTTGTTCTGCCGTCCACTTTGACGGAAGTTGCGGAGGAATTCGTTGCGTCTTTTTTCACAGTTTGACGAAAACGCTTGACAGAAGCTCATCTTTGTGGTATAATTTTTAATTACGAAATCATCTTGCTGTTAAAAGGGACAAACACTATGGAAAAGGAAGCTTTTAAGACAATTGCCGAAAACCGAAAGGCTCGGCATGAATACTTTATCCTCGAAAGCTTTGAAGCGGGCATTGAGCTTGTCGGAACTGAGGTAAAATCTATCCGCAGCGGCGGTGTCAACCTCAAGGACAGCTGGTGCATCATCGAGGACGGCGAACTTTTCGTGAACGGTATGCACATTTCGCCCTACGACCACGGCAATGTTTTCAACAAAGACCCTTTGAGAGTTCGCAGGCTGCTCATGCACAAGAAGCAGATAATGCAGCTTCTCGGAAAGATCAAGCAGGACGGGCTTACGCTCATTCCGATCTCGATCTATTTCAAGGGTTCGCGCGTTAAAGTTCAAGTCGGACTTTGCAAAGGTAAAAAGCTTCACGATAAGCGTGATGATATGGCAGCGAGGGCTGCTAAACGTGATATTGAAAGAGCTGTCAAGACCCAGAACCGTTAAAAAGTTCTGCACCATGGGGATGTAAAGGTTTCGACGGGGACTTTGAATCACGATAAGCGGGTAGAGGAGCGCACTCTCTCAAAACGGCGCACGTTTTAAAATTAGACGACAACAATAATTTTGAATTAGCAGCTGCTTAATTGCTGCTCGTCTTGCCGTTGAGTACCACGGCTTCGGTTAAGGCGTCGACTAGTGGTGAACGCCGCAGGAAAGTGCCTGCGTTCTTGCGGTGTATTGCAGGCTACCAAGCATCATTGTGTGTTTGTTCACGATGATGCGAGGGAACGTTAATAACAAACTACACCCGTAGAAAGTTGTGTGGATAGGTTTTCGGACACGGGTTCGATTCCCGTCATCTCCACCAGAAGACCCACATATATGTGGTAAAGAGTCTATGTTTTTCATAGGCTCTTTTCTTTTGTCTTCTTTGTGCCTATGTCCTTTATCCTTTTCTACGATTTATAGTATAACTGCGCATTGTGTATATTTTATGATAATATTGTGAATATAGAGTAAAAATTAGCACTCGTTAGATAGGAGTGCTAATTTTTATATTTCTATCGGGAAAACGGGTCAAAACAGGTTTGGATAGTCTTTTCTGCCGTCTGCAATAAGGTAATATTCTTCGGGAGCAAGCAATTCAATTTGGTATTGCATTGTTGTACTTCTCCTGAAGCCTTGCTCTTGCATCGGTTAAAGATACATTGGGTTCTCCAGACATCATTCTCTGTTCGGCAATTTTTAATTTTGATTGCAGGCGGATAAGTTCTTCGTGCTTTTCAAATGCCTCAATACTCATAACGACAACATCCCCTCGCCGTTTTTTGTAATAATTATTCTACAAGTATTATATCAGAATTAAACTGTGATATCAATAGCGAATTGAGATTATTTCTCCCCCAAAATCTAAGTTAGGCTTCTTGACTTTTTTTTTAAAATGTGATAATATATTCAATGCTTACTATGACGATATACTTTATATACATTAAAATAAAAGAGCAAAAAGTTATTATGAACTAAGGGGATAAGTTTATGCTTGATCAGTTTTCAAGAACCGAGCTTTTGTTCGGAAAAGAAGCAATGGATAAGCTGAAAGGCAGCAGAGTTGCTGTTTTCGGCATCGGCGGCGTAGGCGGATACGCTGTTGAGGCGCTCGCACGAAGCGGTGTAGGGACGCTTGACCTTATTGACGATGACAAGATATGCATCACCAATCTGAACAGACAGATCTTCGCCACACGAAGCACTGTCGGAAAATACAAGGTCGATGTTGCCGAAGCGAGGGTGCACGACATTTGCCCAAATATAAAGGTAAACACATACAAATGCTTTTATATGCCTGACACGGCAGATGATTTCGATTTCTCGGAATATGATTACATAATCGATGCGATAGATACTGTGACGGGAAAGCTTGAGATAATAAAACGCGCAAAGGCTCTGAATGTTCCTGTAATATCCTCAATGGGCGCAGGAAACAAGCTCGACCCGACCGCTTTCCGTGTTGCGGATATTTATCAGACAAAAGTTTGTCCTCTGGCAAAGGTAATGAGGTATGAACTCAGAAAGCTTGGGATAAAAAGCCTTAAAGTGGTCTATTCCGAAGAAAAGCCGATACGTCCTATCGAAGATATGGAGATATCCTGCCGAAATCACTGCGTATGTCCTCCGGGAACTGTAAGAAAATGCACCGTACGCCGAGATATCCCAGGTTCAAACGCTTTTGTTCCGTCGGTTGTGGGACTTATTATTGCGGGAGAAGTTATAAAAGACCTTGCAAAGAACTGATACAGACAAAACAGTCCATACGGAGTACCCGTATGGACTCAGTCTGTCCAAAAAATATATTGCATTTATGCAGATTGACAAAAAAGATTTTATTACTTGATTGCTAAAAGAAAATCCGCCACTCATATCCCGTTGGCGTTAAATGCTTATCGCTTCGCTCTTCGCATTTCACACCGAGGATAGTTGTTCCGTAAATAGAAATTGGCGCAATTCACATTTTGGGTTTCCGAAACTTGATTTCTCATATTTCGTTCTCCTTAATTTTTGTGAATTGCGCCTTTTAGCTGATAAATATTTTCGCTATTGCAACAATGTCTTAGCTGTTAGTTTAGGGAGTTTCGCTCTCTGCGGAGAGCGACCAAGGGCTTTGCCCTCTGGACACCCACCACCCTTTGAAAAGCGTGGACGTAAACTTTAATTTTGTGCAACTTTTTTCAATAATACAATTTTTCAACAGTCTGAATCCATACGGAGTACCCGTATGGGCTGTTACTTTATTACAGAATTGCAAATATCAGCAGATTTCGGCTGTTTCCAAAGCAGGATTTTCCTTGTGATTTCTCTCTTTTGCAGCCTTTATGCCGATAACGGCTGTGATAACTGCAACGATGCCTCCGATTATCGAACCAATGATAAACACTTTCATACCCGTTTCTTCGTCAGGCACAATGACAGAGTAAAGACAGCTCATAAGGTTTCCCATAAAATGGAGCACAACGCAGAGCTTCCAGTCGCCCGTTGCAAATCTTATTCCCATAAGTACAAGTCCGAAGACGAGCGCATATATCATCATATTCTGCGAATGGATAAGTCCAAATGTGAGCGTTATTGCTACGATAGTGAACCAATTCGAGAAGCCGCGCTTTTTAAAGAATGTAACGAGCAGACCTCTGAAAATAAGTTCCTCGACGAACGGTGCAAAAAGTGTTGTAAAAAACATAAACGGCACTGACTGCGCAAGAAGATCCTGCGTGGAGTCGGTTTCGGTGATGCCCCTTAGCGAGAGCGAGAGCGAATTTATAAGCTGGAGCACAAAGAACGAGCCTATTGTGAACAGAACCGTCAGACCATAGACCTTTCCGCTCTGTCGTACGGGCGACATATCGGACATTTTCGTTCTTGATATGAGCATTGTTAAAATTCCGCCGATAAGGGCTGCGACCTGTCCGATAACAGACATCGCCATCTGCGAGTCTGCGCTCATTATATCGGGAACTTCACCCGAAACTGCCGCTTTTAACGACATAACTATCCCATAGCCAAATCCTGCGAAAAGCTGCACGGCGATATATACCCAGAATGGTGCCATTGCGATAAAAAAGCTGCCGATCTTTCTTAAAACTTTCATAGCTGTTTCTCCTTTTGTTGTTTACTTGTTTGTACTAATCAACTAATACAATAATATCATCATAAGTTACGTTTGTCAATAGTTTTTCTTAATTCTTTTTAAAATTTTTTTATCCTATTGAAAATGCGTTTGCAATATGATATAATTTTCTTGCAAATATTTTTTGAAAATAATTTGAGAGGAAGTTGAATAAATGGGAAGAGCTTTAATTATCGGCTGCGGCGGCGTTGCAAGCGTTGCTATCCACAAGTGCTGTCAGAATTCCGAGGTTTTCACGGATATTATGATCGCATCGAGAACAAAGGAAAAGTGTGACGCTCTCAAAGCCAAACTTGACACTATGTACGGCGGAAAGACGAACATTTCAACTGCAAAGGTCAACGCTGACAGCGTTCCCGAGCTTGTTGCTCTTATGAAAGAATACAAGCCCGATGTCTGCCTTAACCTTGCGCTCCCTTATCAGGATCTTACGATAATGGACGCTTGCCTTGAATGCAAGGTACACTACATCGACACTGCAAATTACGAGCCTGAGGACACTGCAAAGTTCGAGTACAAGTGGCAGTGGGCATACCGTGAAAAATTCGAGAAAGCAGGCATCACTGCGCTCCTCGGAAGCGGTTTTGACCCGGGTGTAACGGGTGTTTTCTGCGCTTATGCTATGAAGCACTATTTTGACGAGATCAATTACATCGATATCCTCGACTGCAACGCAGGTGACCACGGTTATCCGTTCGCTACCAACTTCAACCCCGAGATAAACATTCGTGAGGTTTCCGCAAACGGTTC
Source organism: uncultured Ruminococcus sp. (assembly GCA_937926145.1). Lineage (GTDB taxonomy): Bacteria > Bacillota > Clostridia > Oscillospirales > Ruminococcaceae > UMGS363. The sequence continues at coordinate 24,575 of CALANW010000078.1, forward strand.
TTACATTGAGGACGGCAAGTGGGTCGAAACGAAGCCTATGGAGATCAAGCGTGTTTACAACTTCCCTGAGATCGGCGAGAAGGATATGTACCTCCTCCACCACGAAGAACTTGAATCGCTTGCACTCAACATCAAGGGTATCAAGCGTATCCGTTTCTTTATGACGTTCGGCCAGAGCTATCTCAACCACCTCAAGTGCCTTGAAGATGTCGGAATGACTTCTATCGTGCCTATCAATTACAATGGCATGGAGATAGTTCCGCTCCAGTTCCTCAAAGCAGTTCTCCCCGACCCTGCTTCGCTCGGCCCGAGAACAAAGGGCAAGACGAACATCGGCTGCATCATGCAGGGCAAAAAGGACGGCAAGCCCGTTAACTACTATGTTTACAACGTATGCGTACACGAAGAGTGTTATGCGGAAGTCGGCTCTCAGGCAATTTCCTACACAACGGGCGTTCCTGCTATGATCGGCGCAATGATGGTAATGACGGGCAAGTGGCAGAAGCCGGGCGTTTACAACATTGAAGAATTCGACCCAGATCCGTTTATGGATGCACTCAACAAGTGGGGACTTCCTTGGAAGGAATCTTTTGATCCGGAACTGGTAGATTAATTCGGAATGCGGAATTCGGAATTATTTTTGCTCCGTTAGTTTGTAATGAAAATCGTAGGGGCGGATTCTATATCCGCCCGTTGCAAACCTTGATTTTTAGGCAAATTTTCCGTAGGTGACGCTTTTCGTCCCACTTTGCAAGACATTATAATATAAAAGAAGACCTGTTTCCATTGGAATTTATCCTTTGAAAACAGGTCTGTTTTTGTTATTTTGCTAAACACCAATTAAAAATTATACGAAACAAATCGGTGCAATTATCGGGCGGATATGGAATCCGCCCCTACAAATTGGTATTCGCGACAAATTCGCGTAACATAAATAATTCCGAATTCCGAATTCATAATTCCGAATTTATCTTAAAGTTCCGCAATTACCTCAACTTCGACTTTAACGCCCTTTGGGAGCTTTGCAACCTCTACGCAGGAACGTGCAGGCTTATTGGTGAAATATTCGCCGTAAACTGCGTTGAATACTGCGAAGTCATTGATATCATCGAGGAAGCATACTGTCTTTACAGCCTTTTCAAGTGATGTGCCTGCTTCTGTAAGAACGGCTTTGAGGTTCTCGCAGACCTGCTTTGTCTGTGCTTCGATGCCCTCAGCGTCAACATTGCCCGTTGCAGGGTTAATAGCGATCTGACCCGATGTGAAAACAAGGTTTCCAACCTTTACTGCCTGAGAGTAAGGACCGATAGCATCGGGAGCATTTTTAGTATAAACTTTTTCCATTGTGATTACCTCCATTTAAATTTTACGGCTAAAAAGCCAAACTGTTTTGCTAATAAATATATCTATCTGCGCGGAAATAACTTATTTCCCACAAAAACAAGCGTAACGAAGTGGAGCATAGCGTGAACCTGCCGCAGGGCTTCCCACACCATATATTTTCTTTGACATATAAGCCAAACTCTATTCGCGGA
>CALANW010000079.1 GCA_937926145.1 uncultured Ruminococcus sp.
AACGACTTTCAACTCGGGAGAATAACGCTTGATTTTAGCAAGCATTGATTTTGTGGGGACAAATCAAAAAATTGAGAGAAATAATCATTAAAGTATATGATAAACTATTGTTCATTAAGCAAATCATCTGCTTCGGAATCTCAATAAAAGCAAAAATACAAAATACAGAACATTCATCCTATTATAGAATCTGTTTTCCTTAAACATAAAAGCAAATATATAAAAATCATTATTATAAATACAATAATCGAAATCATAAAGCTTGTTAATGTTACCGTATGCATACCGGTTATTTTTCCAACCGCAAACAATCCTGCAAAGGAAAAAACGCAAGCTACAAAAACTTCAAATATCTGCACACCAAGCAATATAACAAACATTTTTTTATTGTCAGCACCAAGTATCTTATATTGAATATAGACCGGTTCATTTTTTTTGTATGTAAAATAGTTGCCGGAAAAATAACCAATTACAGAAATGATCAATATTACTATTCCAAACACAAGCAATGTTGCCATTTTGCTGTAGTTATATGATAAAGCATTATTAAGTTCAAATTGTACTGCATTTATATTTTTGTCCAATTCATTGATCTCGTTTATGGATTCATCAATGTTATTATTCTTTAATGTTAAAAAGATACAGTCCAGAGAGTGTTTATTAAGGCTGTCAAGTCTGCTGTTATCAAGTATCATAACAAAAGAGCCGTTGGTCATTGCATTGCAAATATATTGTATGGTATTATTTTTTATAATACCGGCTATATACACCACAACGCCATTGTCAAGAGTATATAAATCGCCCTCATGAAGAGTATCTGCCATATCTTCGGTTACAATAGCAGGTATTCCGTTGTCACAATCCTGAACAAGTGCATTTTTTTGTTCTTTTGAAAGGAACGCATTTTTTGATGTAAGTATGCTGTCTGAAACTGCGGCAATATAAATCTTATCAGCAATAACAGTATCACCGCTTTTTATATCAGAATAATAATATCTTGTATAAAATCCATCGTTTACATCTTCCATTTTCAAAATATCATCGTAATTATTGCCCGAATCAACAGGACAATAAACCGAAACAGCATTATCTGTATCAACTCCTCCAAAGTACAGAATCGTTCCGACGTGGTCTTTAATAGATACCATACATAAATTAACGCAAACCAAAGCGAAGATCATTTGTACTATAACCATTATAACAGCCGATAGATTTGACAATATTTCGGTTTTTATCAAAAATAAATTTTTCATTTCAGTCCACCTAAACCAGCTTTTTGCGAGCCGTTCTGACAATTATTTTTCTGCTTCCCAGCATTATTGATGCCATTGATATAGCAAAAACAATTATTGTATATTTGGTTCTTATTTCACACATGACATTTATTCTGCTCATTGCATAGCTTATATATGGCAGTAAAATCAAGGCAATAATAAATGAAATGACAAAACAAGCTGCCAATTGAAAATACACTAAAAAAATCACTGTTCTTCTTTTAGCGCCAAGAACACGAAAAATATCAAGCATAGGCGATGTTTTTTCAATCAGAGCATTTATTACACTTAACATACTGCATACGCAAAATACTGCCGTTATTCCGCATATTACCAGTTCAGCCATTATAAAAAGTGCAATATCTACCGATGACGGTCCTATATCATGAAGATATATATTTCCCTCCGGATACAATACTTTACTTATATTCTCTATCCACTTACCGCTGAGCTTGTTTTCGAAAATATATGATGTCATAAACAAGCCTTGAGCGGTATATCCGCAATCATTCAGATAGTTTTCAAAAAAAGAGAAAGGAACTATATAACTATCGTATTCACATCTGCCTATAACTATCAATTCAGTATTCAGACAGGATATGACATCACCATTTTTATATAATGAATCATTTGGAACTATTATGTAATTTCCTGTCAGAATGTCCGGATACTTTTTCAAAATATCATCATGGGAATATCCCATTGAAACTTCAATAAACTCACAGACATTGCTATATTTGTTACTAAACAGCGGATATGCCGATTCTATTTTCTCGTTTGATATATCTTCACCGTTTATCTTATCTATTATAAACTGACAATAGATCTGTTCCGCCCCGATATAGTCATCTATACTCAGTTTGGGAAAGGGATCATCTTCTGAGCTTTCACTGCCTATAATATAACTTAATTGTTCTGCACTCAGTGGATGCCACGTTCCTGTATCAAGTACATAAGTCCTTTCCCTGCGTTTTTCCGTTTCGATTGATGGAAACACATCAGAACCTATAACAAAGGTTGAAATATACAATGCCAGTACTGATAAAAACATTGTTATTATCAGTAACAGCGTATATTTTATATCCTTTGTAAACCAATCTCTAAAGACCGATCTTAAAATATACAGCAATTTCATTACGTCACCTCGCAAATTGTTCCATCGGTTATCCGGAATTTTCTGCGGCATATTTCAGCAACGGAATTATCATGAGTAACAATAACCACCGCTGTACCATTTCGATTAAGTTCAGCGAAAAGCTCTGTTATCTCTTTTGCCGTATTGCTGTCCAAAGCAGCCGTCGGTTCATCTGCAAGAATAAGATCGGGATCGTTCACAATTGCTCTGGCAATAGCCACTCGCTGCCTCTGTCCGCCGGAAAGATCAGATGCAAGTCTGTCCCTGAAAGTAAGCATTCCAACTTGTTTAAGGGCGGAATCAACCTTTGCTTTTATGTCACAATATTTAACTTTTGTTCCCAAAAGAAGCGGATACGCCACATTTTCATAAACGGATTTATTGAAAAGCAAACCGAAATTTTGAAGAATAAATCCTATGGTTTCGTTGCGGAGCTTATTTTTATCGAGATTGATGACATTCTCACCGTTTATGTAGTATCCACCCTCAGTAGGCTCATCAAGGCAGCCGAGAATATGCAGCATTGTAGATTTACCGGATCCTGACACGCCCATTACGGAAATAAAATCATTACCGCTTATTTTCAAGTTTGCCTCCCGCAGGGCTACAACCTCACTAGAAGTAAACCTATTATATATTTTTGATGCCTTTTTCAGCTCAAATTCCATATTATGATTTCTCCTTCATCACTTTATTATCCTGAAATATAGAATTATATGATCTCATAATTAAAATAAATCCGATTTATCCAAAAGTCAATGGATTTGGTCTAACTTACAATAATTTGGTCAAACTTACAATATTTTGCAATATACAGCAAAAACCGACAGCTTTTTCAGTACTCTTTGATAATTGAAAAGCACCTTGATTTTGGGCTGAAAACTCATAATCAAGGCGCTGTAATTATATATCTTTTTTCGGTGGAATCGGAATAGTAATTTCGGATTTAAATACTTTTTCATTCACCTCTGTCTTGAATATGCCGTCATACTTATCCACAGATGCTTGAATACTCGATAAGCCGATTCCCTCGTGATGTTCCTTAGTTGTCAGAAATGCTCTGCCCTTTGTTTTGCAGATTCCATTAAAGCTGTTTTCAAGATTTATAAGAAGGAAACCATTGAATTTGCTCACACTAAATATGATGTACTTATTTTGTCCTGCTTTTCTGCATGCTTCGATAGCATTGTCCCAAAGATTTGCAAAAACAGCAGTTATGTCAATATCGCTTATAAAATCCATATTTATTTCATCAACTGATACATCTACCCTGATCCCTTCCGATTTTGCCCTTGACATTTTCTGACTAAAAATTATTCCCATTATTCTGTTGGAACAGTGAAAACCGCAAAAAATCTTATCCATTTGCATATTAATATGATCTCGGTACTCTTTTGCTTTTTCAGCATCCTCTTTTTCCAAATCTTCCAACACATTCAGGTGCTTTTTTATGTCATGAATAATTGCACGTGATTCTTTGTATTTTTGTTCGGTTTCCTTATAGTTTTCAAGCTGCATTTCCTGAAGCTGCTTTATCATACAAAGTTCGTGTTCATATTGATATGACTTTGAAACTATGCTGAGTACATATGTCAGAAACAGATTTATCAATAAAAATCCTAACAGCATAATTATCACATGAACTCCTCCCATTCTATTAGAGATCTGCGAAGAATAGGAAATAATTATCCATGTTTCAAAAAAAGTAATAGAGATCATCAGCAAGGCAATTTTAAGCTGTACAGAGTTAAAGCTTATTTTTCGGACAAATAAAAGAAGCACTCTGTATGCGGTAAACAAAAGAATGATGTTCAACAGGTTGCTTCCCAACATAAGCTGATCGTTTGACAGAGTGCCTTCAAGGGTATTTCCCTCAACGACAGACCATATCAACACCGTAACTGCATCACAGCATAAAAAAATAAACCATATCAGTAAATTATATATCCAAACCTTTTTCCAGTCCGATTCATACATTATTAAGCATATTGCATTTATTGAAACATATGAGTAAACCATATTTACATATGGTTCATTTATCTGGCTGACCGCTATCATTAGCAATACAGCCATAAAAAAAGAGATTATGTAGTATTTCTTTCGATATTTTTCCCCGTACTGCTTATGAAAAATCAAAAAAGCAAATAGATTTATTGCCACCGAAACAAAGCAGTGACCTAATAATGATAATAATTCCGTATTCATTAAATTAAACCTCACAAGCTATTTCTTCTTGCAAATGCATGAATTTTATTCTTGAATTCTTCTTTTCTCTTTTGTGACAGCGGTATTTCAAAGCCGTCCGTCATCTGTATTGTATACAGATTTTCCAATGTTCTGACGTGCTCAAGATTAATGATAAATGAAGCGTGAGGCATAAAAAACTGTCCCCTATCCAGTGAAGCCATAATTTCGGATATTGTACCATTTATCAATATTTCTCCTTTTGTTGTATGCATTAGTATTTTTCGCCTTATAGACTTGTCCTTTTCAAAATATATGATCTCCGACTTATTTTGCATGATCAATGCACCGTTATCCGCATAAATGTCCAGAAAAGAATGGGCATCACTAATTTTGTTTGACCGCAGGAGATCTCCGAGTACACGCTTAAAATCCTCATATTTAAAAGGTTTTATGATAAAATCAAAGGAATGAACAGAATGTGCGGGCATACTGTAATATGCAAAGCTTGTGATAAAGATGATCGGAATATCCATATCCTTTTTCCGTATTAGTGATGCAGTTTCTATTCCGTCCATTCCCGTCATCTGACCGTCCAAAAAAATAATATCAAATTCTATTTCGGAGCTGACAAGTGTTTCTCCCTCATAAAATTTATAAATCTGCAAGTCAACACTATTCAATTTTCCATACGTCAAAATATGATTTTCAATATCATCTACTACCGAACGTTCGTCATCGCATATTGCAATTTTGACCATAATATTTAGTTCCTCCGAAGATTGTTTTTACACAAATTATATCACAATAAGATATAAATGTAAACCACAAATCGAACCAATTATTATTATACATCTTTAGAACTTTAAAATCAACTCTTTAGATAGCTTATCAAAAGAATTTTTTTGGTTTATACTATAATTATAATAAAATATGAGGTAATAGATATGGAAATTGGTGAAAAATTATACTATTGGCGTAGCAGAAAAGACATAAGTATATACAATTTGTCCAAAATCAGCGGAATTTCCGAAGGTCATATTAGAAATCTCGAAAACGGCAAAAAGCAGCCAACATTTAAAACTTTAGAAACCTTGGCTAACGCACTTAATATTTCACTTTTAGGGCAATACCGCACAAACCATTGAAAATCAGGAAGAAAAATGGTATAATATAGTTA
>CALANW010000080.1 GCA_937926145.1 uncultured Ruminococcus sp.
CCTTTAAAAAGCGTGGACGTAAACTTTAATTTTGTGCAACTTTTTTCAATAATATACTTTTTCAACAGACTGAGCCCCCAAAATCGGAGCGGCTGAATTTTATCTGGTGTGGAATTCATAAGATTCCGAGAGGAATCCCTCGATATCTGTTTTGCCGATAGTGTCAACGGCGGAAATTTTTATCCAGTATTTGCGCTCGGGGTGAAGTCCCGTTATCGTGCAGTTTTCCGTTGTGACCTTGGCGTATTCTTCGTATTTTTTGAGCTGGGTATTGTAAAGATATACCTTGTAATAGTCTGTTCCGTTGACCCAGTTCCACGTTAAGTCCATTTTGTTCGTTCCGCGTGAAGCGATAACCGCTGTGGGCGCGGAAAGGCGGTATTTGTATTTTACCTTGTTTTTTCTTGCATAGCGTTCAGCGTCGCTGCCCTGTTCGACAACGAGAGTTATCCTGCAAGGCGTTATCGACTTGTAAGACTGGTGGAAAGCACCGTTGCTGTAAGTATAGTATGGTGCTTTTACGGTTTTCTTGCCCGTTGAAAGATAGTATTCGGGTTCATCTTTGGAAAGGTCTGCGCAGAAACCGAACGAGTATTTTTCAACGGTCGCATCGGCCGGTATCGAAACGGCTTCAAGCTTCGGGCAGTTGTAGAAAGCATCTGCGATGAATCCGATGCTGTTCGGGAATTTCACGGTTTTGAGCGAAAGGCAGTTGCCGAATGCACCGCCGCCTATCTTACCGAGTTCCGAGTCGTTTTTGGTGAAAATAACGCTTTGGAGCGAACGGCAGCAGAAGAATGCATAGTCCATAATTCCGCCGTAAGGGTATCTTCCGTAGGTTTCATTCGTGCAGATATCTCCGCGGAAAGTCACTTTTGTAAGGCTTATGCAGCCGAAAAATGCGCTCTCGCCGATGTAGTCGAGGTTGCCCTTTACATCGAGCGTTTTAAGGTTTGAGCAGCCCGTGAAAGCTCTGTCGCCGATGCCGCCGAAGCAGGTCTTGGGTATCGTGACGGAGGTTATCTTCTGATCATCACGGAAAGCATCATCTGCGATATAAACAGCGTCCTCGGGAATGGTTATCGCGCCGCCTGAGCCTTTGTAGCCTTTTACGAAAATATCACCGCTTCTGTCCTGAGCGAGAACGAAGCCGCCCTTTACGGTGTACTGCGAATCGGCTATCTCTTTTGAGTTGGAGAGTGCGGAAACGTTCACCGCCGAAAACTGCATACAGCTGAGCGCCATAACGGCAGCAAGCGCAATATTTATCAATCTTTTAAACTTCAAGAGTATTACCCCATTTCATTCAGATAAGCTTTACTTGTCCGTGCTTCCGAAGCCGCCCGTGCGTGTGCCGTCCGAAGCGTCATCGTCCGTTATGCCGAACGGGAGAAAGATTCCCTGAGCGAAGCCTTTTCCCTCGTCAACATCGGCAATGCTGTAGTCCTTTGAATCGTTGGTTATCTTTATCTTGATATGACCCTCGTTGTCAGCGCCGAAGTAGTCGCTGTCAATGATGCCGACAGTGTTGTCAAGCTGAATTCGATGCTTGAATCCAAGGCTGCTTCGTGGGAATATCGCAAGCACCCAGCCCTGCTTTATCTCGGCTCTTATTCCTGTCGGGATGAGGAGAGTTTCATCGGGGTTAAGGGTTATCGCAACGGGGAGAAAGAAATCATAGCCAGCCGAGCCTGCGGTAGCTCTTTTCGGCAGCTTGATATGGTCATATATTTCGCGAACGACTATTTCATCATCTTCGGGATAGACAGCCTGCCAGTCACCGAGGAATTGTTCAAACGAAACCTTATAAAATTTTGCGACTTTTTCTATAGACATAAAAAATTTCCTCCGAATATCATATATTTTCATTATACAATATTCAGAGGAATTCGTCAACATAAATTTAACAATTATTGCGATATTAAAGCATATTTTTGATGCTCTCGCTGATTTTTCCCGCAACGTAAGGGTTGTTCATCGTGTAAAGGTGAATACCGTCAACGCCGCTTGAAATGAGCTCAACTATCTGGTCGATAGCATAAGCAATTCCTGCATCGCGGAGAGCCTCGGGGTTGTTTTCGTATCTCTGCATAGTCTTGGAGAACTTTGCAGGAAGGCTTGCACCGCACATCGAAACCATTCGCTGTATCTGCTTCGCATTCGTAACGGGCATAATTCCTGCTTCAATAGGAACGTTCACGCCTGCGGCTCTTGCTTTTTCAAGGAAGTTGAAAAATACGGAATTGTCAAAGAAAAGCTGCGACATAAGGTGTTCTGCACCTGCTTCTATCTTTATTTTGAGGTTTTCGATATCCTTGTCAAGATTTTCCGCTTCAATATGACACTCGGGGTAGCAAGCGCCCGAAACGTGGAAATCACCGTTTTCCTTTATAAAGCGTGTGAGGTCGCTCGCATACTCGAAGTCGTGCAGACGGGGGATATCGGGGTTGATGTCGCCGCGGAGAGCGAGGATATTTTCAACGCTGCGCTCTTTGAGCTGTTTAAGGCGTTCGAGGATAAGCTCCCTGTCGCTGTAAACGCAGGTGAGGTGAGCCGCGGAGGTTATTCCGAGTTCATTCTGGATATATGAAGCAATATCGCAGGTCATTGTGTCTGCGCTCGTACCTCTTGCGCCGTATGTAACGCTGATAAAGTCGGGGGAGAGCTTTTTCAGTTCGCCCAGTGTATGGTAAATGGATTCGATAGGAGTAGTGTTTTTCGGGGGAAATACCTCAAATGAGAATACGGTCTTTCCCTTTCCGAACAGTGCAGGTATCTTCATTGGCAGTTTTGTCCTTTCTTTACTTTATACAAAATCCGTCATCGCGGCTTGTTCTGAACGGTGCGAGCGGAAGTCCGTTCTTTGAGAAAACGGTGACTTCGCCGTAGTTCATCCAACAGTAACGGGCATATTTAGGCTCGCTGACTTCGCCGCTTGAAAGAATTATCTTTTCGCCGTCAAATTCGGCATTTGCGGAGTGATAGACCTTGTCCATGCCTGCGATCTCAAAGCCTTTGACTTCGCCCTTTACATCAAAACCGCCCTCGGCGTGGTCGAAGCTGAGAACAGCCTTTCCGTCAGCGAACAGAGCCGAGCGGAAAATTGCGCCGTAAGCCTTTTCGGGGTCGATCTTATTGTAAACGTGGCAGAGTGCCTGAAGTTCAAGGCGTTCGCCGACAGGTTTCTTGTCGAGGGGGTGAATGTTGCCGTATTCGCCGCAGTCGAGGGCAACTGCAATGCCCGTATTCACGGTTGTACGGTGAACACGCATCTGCGCTTCGCGGATAAGACACCAGTGCTTTCTGTCTTCCTCGCCGCGGTTGATGTGCATTGGGAGCTGAACGAAAATGAACGGAAGAGTATCATCGTTCCAGTCGCTTCTCCACTGCTCAATGAGCATTTTCAGCAGCTTGTAGTACATATTCGGCTTGTGGTCGTCACTCTCGCCCTGATAATAGATGAAGCCAGCGAGAGTGTACGGGCAGACGCGCTTTAACATCGTTTCGTAAACGCCGCCTGCGCGGAACGGTGACTTAGGACCGAGCGGCTCGGGGTAGCGGCAAGGACCTGCGAATTTGAGTGCATCGCCCCATTCGCCCTCGGGGTTCTTGGCGTAAAATTCGTTTATCTTTGGCTGCCACTGCTCAACATAAGCGTTGTAATCGTCAAGTTCTGCGCAGTATTCCTCAAAAGTTTTTCCGTCCATTGCGGCATCGTACTCGTCAACGTAAGACTTCGTGTCAACGTCTGAGCAAAGCAGTTCCTTTGACATCCAAGCCGAAGCCGAAGTTCCGCCCCAGTTGCAGCCGATAACGCCGACCGTCACGCCGAGATCTTCGGAAAGCTTCTTTGCGAAATAGTAGCCGACAGCAGACCAAGCGGCGGAATTGTCCTTTGAAGCTCTTGCCCAGCCGCCGTTTCGCTCGTCAGCATAGAAAAATTCATCAATGTAGGAATTTTTTTTGGTATAGTAGAAGCGAACGTTCACGCAGTCCGTCTGTTCAAGGACTTTTTTGCCGTCAAGCGAGTTTTGAAGTTCGAGCTCCATATTCGACTGACCGCCTGCGAGCCAGACTTCGCCGAGCATAACATCGGTAAAGACGATTTTTTCATCGCCAGAGGAAACCGTCATCTCGTAAGGACCGCCTGCCTCCATTGCAGGGAGAACAGCCGTCCAGCGGTGGTTTTTCGTCACAGCCTCGGCGGTTTTGCCGTTCAGCGAAACGGTCACTTTCATTCCGTCGTAAGCCATGCCCCAGACGGTTATATTTTTATTTCTTTGAAGAACCATTGAATCGGAAAAAACAGGTGCGCAGGATAAGATACCCATACACAGACCTCCTTAGTTTGAGAATATCATTTATATTTTACTTTATTATCATAAAAAAATCAAGCAATAAATGTTAATATTATGGAATCACCGATGAAAGCGAAGCGTTCGTTTTGCTGTTTTGAAAAATGCACGGGTTTGCGCCTTTGGGATATTTTGAAAAATGACATGATCGGCGTTTCCATTATAAATGTATAGGAGTAATATTCATAGGATCAGGTTCATAAACTTGTTGAGTGGGCACTTGGAATCGGATATAATGTATTGAAAACGATATAATGTCTTATTTTTTTACAGAAAGTTGTAATTAGTATAGAAATTTGTGAAATAAGCTAATATGTCTACGAAAACGTATTCGTAAATTGTGCATATTGTACATAAAACTATAAATATTTTATGAATTTAGATTCTTGAAAATGTTATGGTGAAGTGCTATAATTGTTTACAACAGTAAAGCAGAAAATTTGACTTTATTATACATTATACAAAATACAAAGTACCTGAACATCAAAGAGGTGGTATTATGACAGAGTATAAAGGCAAATGCGTATTTAAAGGAATAACCGTCGGAAAGATAAAGGTCTACGTCCGATCGGACGTTCCTGTCGAGTGCCGCCTTGTCGATGATACCGAAGCCGAGATGAAGCGCTTCTGCGATGCGCGGGAAATAGCTTCAAAACAGCTTGAAGAGCTGTACAACATCGCTCTTACGCAGGTCGGCGGTGAGGACGCTGCGATCTTTATGATACATACGATGATGATGGAGGATTTCAGCTATCAGGACTCTATCGAGCATCTTATCACAGACAACGGCTTTAACGCCGAGTATGCAGTTTCCGCAACGGGCAAAAGCTTTTACGATATGTTCAGAAGTATGGACGATCCATATATGCAGGCTCGTTCCGAGGACATAAACGACATAACGAACCGACTTCTCGATATCCTCAGCGGCAACAAGGAAGAGGACATCAAGGCTGACGAACCTACGATAATCCTTGCCGAAGAACTTTCACCGAGCGAAATAATGCGCTTCTCGGGCGGAAATACCGTCGCTTTCGCAACGGTCGGCGGCTCTGCAAGTTCGCATACGGCTATCCTCGCCCGTGCAATGAAAATGCCTGCCGTAGTCGGCACGGATATAAGCATCACGCCCGACCTCAACGGAAAGACCGCACTCATCGACAGCTATGACGGCGTTATCTATATCGACCCCGATGAAGAATTCATCGCTTCTGTATTTGAAAAGAAGAAAAAAGAAGAAGAAAAATATGCTTGGCTGCTTGAATACAAGGGCAGAGAAAACATCACCGCAGACGGAAGAAAGATCAGCATTTACGCCAATGTCGGCAGCCTCGCCCAGATCGACGATGCTATCGAGAACGACGCAGGTGGTATCGGACTTCTCCGAAGCGAGTTCATATATCTTTCCAAGGACAGCTTTCCGACCGAGGACGAACTTTTCAGTGTATATAAAACAGCCGCAGAAAAAATGCAGGGCAAGGAAGTTGTTATTCGTGCGCTCGATGTCGGCGCAGACCGACGAATGGCTTATTACGGTTTGCCGCAGGAAAACAATCCTGCACTCGGCTGCCGAGGAATACGCTTCCTGCTCAATCGTCCCGATATTTTCAGAACGCAGCTCCGTGCGATATACCGAGCGGCAGCCTACGGAAATGTTTCCGTCCTGTATCCAATGGTATCAACGCTCGTCGATGCAGGACGAATACGGCGGTTCAATGACGAAACGGTCAGCGAGCTTCGCCGAGAGAACGTAAAAATAGGCGAGGTAAAGCAGGGAATACTTGTCGAAACGCCGTCCGCGGTCATTATCAGCGACCTGCTTGCAAGGGAAACGGACTTCCTCAGCATAGGTACGAACGACCTTGCGCAGTATTCAATGGTAATGGATCGTGAGAACGCTATGATGAACGAGTTCTTTGACCCTGTTAATATCTCCCTCTTCCGAATGATAAAAATGGTCATCGACAATGCTCACCGATACAAGAAGAAAGTGGCAATATGCGGCGAAATTGCGGCAGATCGTTCGCTCGCACCGATATTCCTCGCAATGGGCATAGATGCGCTTTCGGTAACTCCGTCCGAAGTGCTTCCGCTTCGTAAGACGGTATGCACGACCGATGTTAGCGTTATCTCGCAGAATGAGCTTTACAGTTTGTGGGACTAACTCAAATGCATAATTCGTAATTATTGCTGTACTGCTTATGGCGTTACATAATAAAACAACAGCACATATCACAAGTCGGCATTGCCGTTCTGTGATATGTGCTGTTTATTTAATGGCGAAAAGCCAATAATTCCGAATTCCGAATTCCGAATTCCGAATTTAAAAAGCTGCGACTAAGCCGATAAGCCGGGTTTTGTCGTGTGCGGAAATCTATCTGGGTGAATCGTCGCCGAAACACTCGAGCCGTCGTTGCAATACGCCTGCCGAGCAGACAATAACGTATTGGTCCAAAAAGACGTTGCATCGGATAGGGTTTACATAGAAGTATAATCACTTATACTTTGGTGAGCTCTTACCTCGCCTTTCCATCCTTACCGAAGTTTCCCTCGGCGGTATATCTCTGTTGCACTTTCCCTAAGGTCGCCCTCGGCTGCCGTTAACAGCTATCCTGCTCTGTGATGCCCGGACTTTCCTAACTCCGAAACGCTGATAAGGCGCTCCGGCGTTCAACCGCATAGCTTACTCGCAGATAAGATTATAGCACGGCAAAAGGCTTTTGTCAAGCTTTTGCCGTGCCAAAAATTACTGTTCGTTGTAGTTCTTTAACATTGCATCAAGAATTTCGGGGTAGTATATCTTCTGACCTATTCTGTCAACAAGACCGAAGTTTTCGGTTCCTACCTTTGTTCCGCCGTTGTCCCACCATATACAGCAAATGCCTGCTTCTGCGGCTTTCTTTGTGTAATCATCTGCCCAGCGAACTCTGTCTTCGAGGTTGTCCTTGTTCGTTGCGCCGAATTCGCCGATAACAACGCCTACACCGTTATCTATATATGTAGACTTGAGATTGTCGATGAAGCTGAGGTCACCGATCTTTGAGCCGTCCCAGTTCTTGTAGCCTGTGGCGTTCATCGCAAAATCATAAGGTGAATATGCGTGAACGGAAACGATAAGGCGGTTTGCAGGGTCGGTCGGGAGTGTGAATGACTTGTGCATTGCTGTCCAAGCGTCAGCTCTGTTGCTCGGTACCATAAGGTAACGTGTTTCGTTGAATCCGCCTGCGGCTCTTACCGTGTCAACGAAGTCCTGATCGAGTTTTGAAATAGTTTCGATAGAATCGATGCCGTCCTCGTCGTTGTCGGCGAACCACCATTCCTTGTTGGTATTTGCAAGTCTTGGTTCGTTCATACCCTCGAATACGAGCTGTTCGTCATAGTTTGCAAAGCGCTCTGCTATCTGCTTCCAGATAGTTGTGAGGTACTTTGAAGCGTTCTCATAATTTTCAGAAGTAGGATAATACTTGTCGTTGTCGTGATGAGAATTGATGATAACGTAAAGTCCGTCATCGATAGCGTAGTCAACGACTTCATTCACACGGTTCATCCATTCTTCGTCGATAGTGTTGTTTTCGTCAACGTGATTGCTCCACGAAACAGGGATTCTGATAGTGGTGAAGCCCGATTCCTTTACGAAGTCAACAAGCTCTTTTGTAGCCTTTGGCTGACCCCATGATGTTTCGGAGGACATTCCGCTGCCCGTTGCATCAAGAGTGTTTCCGAGATTCCAGCCAAGCTTCATATTCTTGACGAAATCAACGGAATTGTCGGCGATATCGACCTTGGGAGCGTAAGCTTCGGTTTCGGCTGTGTTCGCTGTATCTCCGCCTGCGTTGGTGTCGGTATTGGATTTGCCGCAGCCTGCAAGCATTGCTGCTGCGAGCAAAGCAGCGAGGGCTGCCGACAAATGCTTTTTAATATTTTTCATTATAATTTTTCCTTTCCAAGAAATATTTTTGTATATATTGTACCATAGTATTTTGAATAATTCAAGTATTTGCCGTAAAAACGTTTACAAAAATTTTTATAGTGGACAATTTAAAAATTGCAACAAAAAAATCTTGCAATTTTCGTCATATTGTAGTATAACTGTCTCTTATACACATCTGACGCTGCCGACGAAGAGG
>CALANW010000081.1 GCA_937926145.1 uncultured Ruminococcus sp.
ATTATATATTAATATCGCCACATATACAATTGCCTTTTTAAACATATTTTTTAAACTTTTTATTAATTTAACTGTTTAAAATGCTAAGAATTACAGGTCTATCCATATTACGAAAATATGATGGTGGAAAGTTTCTGATTTTCGGCATCAGTTTTTTCGTCATAATATGACTTTGCCTTAGTAAAATTGCACTAATAATCACTTGAAATTTATCCAAAAATTTCAGAAGAAAGTTTTTTCAAAGGTTGCAAATCAATTGCAGATGGTGTATAATATCATTAAAGTGGTGAATTATCCCACAAAGTGGGTCTGAGTGGTGAAATTCCACCGAGTTTTCCACACGGTGTTGAAAACCGATGTGTAAAAATATGTGGAAAAAGTGCAAAACTTGACCCGATATACCGAATACAGCGGTATTTCGACAGATAAAAATGTGGAAAACCTTTTGAAAACGATGTGGAAAGGCGGTGAAGAACTTGGGCGGAAACAGTTTGATGGGTACTTATGAGCATACGATAGATGCAAAAGGCAGAATGGCTTTCCCCACAAAGCTCCGTGAACGCCTTGGTCTTAGCTTCATCGTCACTATCGGTCTTGACCGCTGCCTTTATGTATTTTCCGAAGAGGAATGGGAAAACTTTACTGAAAAGCTCAAAACGCTCACGGGCGAAAAGGCCCGTTCCGCAAAGCTTTTCATCGTAAGAGCCTGCCCCGTTGAACCCGACAAGCAGGGACGAATCCTCATTCCGCAGCAGCTCCGCGAATACGCAGGACTTGACCACGATGTCACCGTCCTCGGCGTTATCGACCGTGCAGAAATTTGGGACAGCGCACGTTTCAACGCAATGAGCGAATCTATCTCGGAAGAAATGCTTTCGGACGCTCTTTCGGACATTGCATTTTAAGGAGATCGGCTTATGAGTTTTTCACATATTTCAGTTATGCTTGACGAATGCATCGAGGGTCTTGACATCAAGCCCGACGGCATTTATATAGACGGAACGTGCGGCGGCGCAGGACATTCCTGCGAGATAGCAAAGCGGCTCACCGACGGCGGCAGGCTCATCGGCATCGACCGTGACCCCGACGCTGTCGATGCGGCGACCGAAAGGCTCGCACCGTATAACGCAATTGTCAAAAAGGGAAATTTCTCCGATATGAAAGCTATCGCCGCAGAAGAAAACGTTGACAAGGTTGACGGGATCCTGCTCGACCTCGGCGTTTCATCGCACCAGCTTGACACGCTCGAACGAGGATTTTCCTACCACGGCGATGCTCCGCTCGATATGAGAATGTCGCAGAGCGGCGTTTCAGCAAGGGATATCGTCAACGAAGCTTCTTACGAAGAACTTCGCAGGATATTTTGGGAATACGGTGAAGAAAAATTCTCCCCGAGAATTGCAGATACTATTATAAAAAGACGCGCGGACAAGCCTATCGAAACTACCTCAGAACTCGCCGACATTATCTGCTCCTCCATTCCCGCAAAATTCAGACGTGAAAAAAATCCGTGCAAAAAGTCTTTCCAGGCTTTGAGAATAGCCGTAAACTGCGAGCTGGACGAGCTTGACAAGGCTCTTGACGACGGTTTTGATATGCTCAACAGCGGCGGAAGATTCGCGATAATCACTTTCCACTCGCTTGAAGACAGGATAGTCAAGCAGCGCTTCGCAAGCTTCTGCACAGGCTGTACCTGCCCTCCCGATTTTCCACAGTGTATATGCGGAAAGAAGCCGAGGGGAAAGCTTGTCAACCGTAAACCGATAGAAGCCACTCCCGAGGAACTCGAACACAATAAAAGAAGTCACAGCGCAAAGCTTCGCATCATCGAGAAGCTTTGAAAAGATAAAAGAGAAGGATAAAAAATGAACAGAGGAAACGCAGCATACGATCTTTCAAAATATGAAAACGCAGCGCCCAAGCTTACGGACGGTGAAAAGTCAAAAATAGTTGTCCGCAGGGCAAAGCCTAAGCCGACTGCTTCAGCGCCGAAAATTCTTATAACCGCAGTACTGGCGGTGCTTGTTCTGAGCCTTGTGGTCTATCCGAAAGTCCAGCAGGCAACGGTAATGTCCGATATCAACAAGCTCAACGATCAGGTGATGATACTTGAGAGCGAAAACGTCCGTATGCAGACCGCTATCGAGAGCAAATCCGCACTCAAAGCTGTCGAGGATTATGCTGTTGATGTTCTCGGAATGCAGAAGCTCGACAAATCGCAGATAGAATATCTGAGCATTGAAAACGGCAACGTCATCGATATCCCCGAAGAGAACGAGAACTTTTTTGTAAAGATAAAGCACTCGTTTGAAGATTTTCTGGAATATCTCCGCGGATAATTAAATAGAATTTTACAGCAGACTTTTGTGAACAAGCCTTTAGGCGGTATTTCCCGAAAAATCTGCTGCGGCAATAGGGTTGTACCGTAGAAAATTGGTGCAGCCCGTATTTTGCTAAATAGTGCCATTTTTAATGGTATTGACCGAACATTCCCCTCTGCCCCTTTGGAAAGGAAGATCAAATTTGTCGCTGAAACCAACCAACTCCATGAAAAAGAAGCTGAATCTTGCCATTTTCCCTGCAATGATAATTTTTTCCGTTATCATTGTGGTGAATCTTTTCGGGATATCTATCACCAACAACGGCAAATATCAGGCTATGGCGAACAACAATCAGTTCCAGAGCACAGTCGTGAACGCGAACCGCGGCTCTATCTATGATGCGAACGGAAAAATTCTCGCCCAGTCTGCGACCGTTTATTCGATCATTCTCAACCCGAACAGACTTAATGATGCGGATAACGAAAAGGTAGTGGAAGAAACGGGCAAGACCGAGCGCCAGCGTCAGATAGATGCCTGCGTGACGATACTTACCGAAGAACTTGACAACGTTACCGCCGGTGAGATACAGAAAAAGCTCTCCGACCTCAACTCAAAATGGTCGCTCGTTGCAAAGAGGATAGAAAAGCCTATCGCCGACAAAATTCTTCTCCGCGCTTCGGACGAGGGACTTGGCGACCTTATCTACACCAACGTTGACACAAGACGATACTATCCGCAGGGAACGCTCGCGGCTTCCGTTATCGGCTTCACCAACTATGAAGGCGACGGTGTTTACGGCGTTGAATCCTACTACAATGATTACCTCAAAGGCGTTGACGGAAAGATAATCTCCGCCGTTGACGCATTCGGCAACGAAATGCCGTACAAAAACGATAAGATATACGATTCGCAGGACGGAAACTCGCTGTATCTTACCCTCGATATGACGCTCCAGTATTATGTTGAAAAATATCTTGAACAGGCTGTTGTCGAAAACAACGTTCAGGAACGTGCCTGCGCTATCATTATGGACGTAAACACGGGCGCTATAAAGGCTATGGCTACTGTTGAGGGCTTCGACCTCAACGACAGAAACTCCATTTACTCCAAGAAAGACCTCAACTACCTTGCAGGACTCGAGGGTACGCCCGAATATGATGAAGAATATGCTTCGCTCCGTGAAAAACAGTGGAAAAACAAAGCCGTTACCGAACTTTACAACCCGGGTTCGGTATTCAAGGTAGTAACGGGTTCTGCGGCTCTCGAAGAGGGCGCTATCACGCTCGATTCAACTTTCACCTGCAATCAGGCTATCGATGTCGCAGGTCAGCTTATCCACTGCTGGTCGAGATATTCCCACGGCGCGCAGGACTTCACCACGGCAATGACGAACTCCTGCAACCCTGCTTTCATTCAGATAGGTCAGGCGCTCGGCAAGGAAAAATTCTGCAAGTATTTTGAAGCTTTCGGACTTACCGAACCGACGGGCATCGACCTCCCCGGTGAAGCAGACAGCATCTATGTAAAGCCCGAAAATATGGGTCCCGTTGAACTTGCTTCAAGCTCATTCGGTCAGACAAGCAAGATCACGCCTATTCAGATGATTACCGCTTATGCGGCAGTTGTAAACGGCGGATATCTCGTTACTCCTTACGTTGTCAGCAAGATAGTTGACACGAACGGAAATGTTATAAAGACTACTGAGACCTCGATAAAGCGTCAGGTCATCTCCGAAGAAACTTCCGCTCAGATGCGTCAGGTTCTTGAATCCGTTGTAAACAACAAGGGCGGTTCAAACGCTTATATCAAGGGTTACTCTATCGGCGGAAAATCGGGTACTTCCGAAAAGATCGACAAGATGAACCAGACGGGCGAATCCGACCTTTATGTTTCCTCCTACTGCGGCTTCGCTCCTGCAAACGATCCCGATATCATTATGCTCGTAATGGTAGACGAACCGACCGCAAGAGATCAGAACGGCTCGCTTATGTACTACGGAAGCGTTGTTGCCTGCCCTGTTGTATCGAATACATTCAAGGAGGCGCTCCCCTACCTTGGCTACTACCCCGAATACACCGATGACGAGCTCGAAGAGCTTGGCGTTACCGTTCCGAACGTTGAGGGTCAGACTCCCGAAGCCGCAGGCTCTACGCTTGAAGCGCTCGACCTCCAGTACACTGTTATCGGCGACGGCGAATACGTCACTGCTCAGATACCGTCACGCGGAAGCTCGCTCCGTCGAAACGGAAAAGTCATACTCTATACGGAAGATAACCCCGAAACCGATTATACGACCGTTCCGAACGTTATCGGAATGTCGCTTTCGGACGTAAATTACACCCTTACGCAAGCCGACCTCAACTTTAAGGCAGGCGACGGTGCATCGAGCCACGCAGGTGCGGTCGCACACAGTCAAAACTATGCCGAGGGCGATATCGTTCCAAAGGGTACTATCATCGAAGTTTATTTCATCATCAAAGACGAGGGATAACAATACTGATTTTTAATCAAAGTGTAGACAAAAAATCGGCGCAAAAACCATACATTCGAGTTTTTGCTTGATTTTTTGTACACTTTCAGTTTAAAAATAAGTATAAAACGGTACGCCGAAAAAGGCTTATCGCAAAAATGAAAGGCGGTTTTTTATGAAACTCAGCGAACTTATCAATGATACTGTCGATACAATGCCGTCAAAAGCATCATTTACCGTCGGCTCGGAGGACGTTCTCGGCATCACCGACAACACCAAGGAAGTCGAAGCAGGCTTTATATTCGTATGCGTAAAGGGCAAGAGCTTTGACGGACACTCCGCTGCCGAAGAAATGCTCGAAAAGGGCGCTGTATGCGTCATTGCCGACCACGATCTCGGTCTGAAAAAGCAGATCGTCGTTTCCGATACAAGAAAATTCTATGGTCTGCTCTGCGCAGCTTGGTTCACCCACCCCGAACGCCACCTTAAATTCATCGGCGTTACGGGAACGAACGGCAAGACCACAATGGCAACGCTCATCAAGGATATCCTCACGCAGAACAAGCGCAAGGTCGGCTTTGTCGGCACAACGGGCGTTCTTATCTGCGGAAAGCCTTATCAGTCCGATTCCTCAACACCGACAACTCCGCGTGTTTTCGAACTTTTCAGCATCTTCAACGAGATGATGAACCGCGGCTGCGACACCGTTGTAATGGAAGTCTCCTCGTTCGCACTTGAACAGAACCGAATCGGACCCGTTATCTTCGATATCGCGGTATTCACGAACCTCACGCAGGATCACCTCGATTATCACGAAACAATGGAAAACTACTACGCAGCCAAGAAGAAGCTTTTCACCGAACACTGCAAGGCTGCTATCATCAATATCGACGACAGCTACGGAAAAAGACTTTACGAAGAGATAAAAGGCTGCGGCTGCGAACGCATTTCCTACGGTCTGCACGAGCGCGCAGATATCACCTGCGAAAAGATACGCACAGCCGATACTCTCACGAAATTCTGGATAAATATTCAGAAAAAGAGCTTCCCCGTTACGCTCAATATGATCGGACTTTACAACGTTTCAAACGCAATGGCTGCTATCGTTGCCTGCGTAAAATCAGGCATCGGCATAAACAATGTTCTCCTTTCGCTCGAAAGGGCAAAGGGCGTGAGCGGCAGATGCGAGATCCTTTCCGACAAGAACGGATTCCTTGTCATAAGGGATTATGCACACAGTCCCGATGCGCTTGAAAATATGCTTCCTGCGCTGAAAACGCACACAAAGGGCAGACTTATCTGTCTGTTCGGCTGCGGCGGCGACCGCGACAGAACAAAGCGTCCGCTTATGGCAAAGGCTGCCGAAAAATATGCAGACCTGCTCATCGTGACCTCGGATAATCCGCGAAGCGAAGACCCCGATGCTATCATCGACGAGATATGCGAGGGACTTTCGGGTCTGAAACCTTATATCCGCATCACCGACCGAAAAGCCGCTATCAGACGCGCTATCGCAATTGCTGAAAAGGGCGATGTTATCGTCCTCGCAGGAAAAGGTCACGAAGATTATCAGATACTCGCCAACGATGTCCATATTCATTTTGACGAAAAAGAGATCGTTGAAGAGATAATGAAAAACTATAAAAAACCGCGCTTCAACCCCGATCTTCACGAATATATCACCGTAAATGATATCCTCGAATGTACGGGCGGCAAGCCGCAGGGCATACACGATTATAATATGAGCGTTCACGCCGATGCTATTTTCTCCGACACGAGAGCAGCCGTAAAGGGCGGTGTTTTCGTTGCTATCAAGGGCGAAAACTTCGACGGACACGACTTTGCCGAAAAGGCTGTCAAGGAGGGCGCTGCTTTTGCGATAACCGAGCGCGCCGTACTCAACACTCCGTGCATCGTTGTAAAGGACACCCGCAAAGCTCTGCTCGACATTGCAAGGTCATTCCGCAGTCAGTTCCACCCTGTTGTTGTCGGACTTACGGGCAGCGTCGGAAAAACGACCACCAAGGATATGATCGCGCTCGCTCTTTCCGCTGAACACAGCGTTTACAAAACACCTGCGAACCACAACAACGAGATCGGCGTTCCGTTCTCACTTTTAAAGCTCAATTCAAGCTGCACCGCGGCTGTTATCGAAATGGGAATGTCAGGCTTCGGCGAGATAGAGCGCCTTTCAAAGTGCGTTCGCCCGACAGTCTGCCTTATCACGAACATCGGCTTCGCACATATTGAAAAGCTCGGCTCGCAGGAGGGCATACTTCAGGCAAAGCTTGAAATTTTAAAGGGCGCAGACAAGGACGCTCCGCTCATTCTCAACGGCGATGATAAGCTTCTTTGGAAAGTAAACGAAGAATACGGCGAATACAGAAAGGTCGTTACCTACGGCATCGAAAACAAGGACTGCGACTACACCGCAGAGGACATAAAGACCTACAATGACCGCATTTCTTTCAATGTTTGCCGCAATGGCGAGGTCATTACAGATGTTACGATATATTCGCTCGGCAGACACAATGTTTACAACGCTCTTGCGGCTGTAACGACCGCCGCCGTTGTAGGCTGCGACCCTGTTTTGGCTGCGGAGATGCTCAGCGGCTATCAGCCAGACCAGCTCCGTCAGAATGTGCAGAAGCTTGGTCAGCAGACCGTTCTCATCGACTGCTATAACGCTTCACCGACATCGATGAAAGCCGCTATCGATATGCTCTGCGACATCAAGCCTGCGGAGGGCGGCAGACACGTTGCCGTTCTCGGTGATATGCTCGAACTCGGTGAAAGATCCGCAGAATATCACGCCGAGATAGGCGAATATGTTGCGAAAAAGGGCGTTGACCTGCTCGTTTGCTACGGAAAAGAAGCCGAAAACATCGCAAAGCGCGCTGACGAACTCGGCTATCACGCAGGCTGGTCAACAGAAAAATCAAAGATACTAAACTTCCTTAAATTCAAGCTCCGTCCGGGCGATGTTGTGCTTTTCAAGGCGAGCCGAGGCGTTCATCTTGAAGAGATAATCGACGAATTTTACAAGGATTGCTGATAATACTATAAAAAGGAGAGCGTCACAATGCCGTTCTGGATAAATCTTATCGTTGCACTCACCGCTTTTGCGGTCTCGGCAGTAATGGGCAAATTTCTCATTCCGCTGCTTAAAAAGATCCATTTTGGTCAGACTATATATGAAAAAGGCCCGTCCTGGCACAAGGATAAGCAGGGCACTCCGATAATGGGCGGATTTATGTTCGTATTCGGCTCGGCAATAGCGATCGCTGTCGGCTATGCTTTGTACCGCTACAGAACGGCTGATGTCACACTGCCCGACAACACGGGACTTTACCGCCTGCTCGCAGGATACATCTTCGCTCTTCTGAATATGATAATCGGCTTCACGGACGATTACATCAAGGCTGTAAAAAAGCAGAACCTCGGACTTAAGCCGAAGCAGAAAATGGTGATGCAGTTCATCTTCTCGGCGGCTTTCCTCTATGTTCTGTATGTCCTCGGCGACACGAAAACAACGCTCAATTTCTACTGGTCAGAGCTTGACATCGGCTGGTTCTACTATCCGTTTATGCTGCTTGTTATAGTGTTCCTCACGAATGCTGTAAACCTCACGGACGGCATTGACGGACTTTGCGGCTCGGTAACTGTAATTTCGATGATATCGTTCGCAACGCTCTGCTCCGCTATGGGAAACCACGAATATTCCATTTACTCCATAGCTGTTGCAGGCGGCTGCCTTGGCTTCCTCGTATGGAATCTTCACCCTGCAAAGGTATTTATGGGCGACACAGGTTCGATGTTCCTCGGCGGCGCTGTCGTTGCAATAGGACTTGTGACAAGACAGCATCTTCTCCTTGCGATAATCGCGATTGTTTATATCTGCGAGGCTCTCTCGGTCGTTATTCAGGTAACTTACTTCAAGCTCACTCACGGAAAGCGCCTTTTCAAAATGTCGCCTATACATCATCACTTTGAGCTTTGCGGCATGAACGAATATCAGATAGTTATAAGCTTCTCCGCAGTCGGACTTATCGCAGGCGTTATCGCAAACCTTATCTACAAACTTTGCTAAAAACCTCTGCTGAAATATTAGAAAGGAATGGTCGTTTTAATGGCAGCTTCATCGGGAGCTATCCCTCAGAAAAACCACAAAAGAGCCGACCGCCGCAAGGAGATGACCTCCGAGGGCGTATCGCGCGGATATTCAGAAAAGCCGTTATCGGGCAACATTGATTACCCTTTTCTCATAATCCTTATGACGCTGCTTGCACTCGGTATCCTTATGATGTTCTCCGCGAGCTATGCCTGGGCGATACAGGAAGGCTTGGAGGGGACATATTATGCAAAAAAACAGATCGCAATGGCTGCTGTCGGCATCATCGGTATGCTCATCGTTGCGCACATCGACTATCATATCCTGCGCAAGCCGCCGATAGTTTTCGGAATCTTCGGCGTTGCGACGGTGCTTATGCTTTTGTGCCGAATAGGTCCTTTCACCGACCCGCATAACTATTCCTACCGCTGGGTAAAGATAGGCCCTCTCCCCTCTTTTCAGCCGTCCGAAATTATGAAATTCGCGGTAATAGTGCTTTTCGCTTACCTTATCTCTATCAATTATTCCAAGCTGAAATATGCGAAATACGGCGTTCTCCCGTTTATGATATGCCTTGGCTTTGTCATCGGACTTATGGCGATACAGCCGCATATTTCGGGTACTATCATCATCTGCGCTATCGGTGTTGTGATGATGTTTGTCGGCGGAACAAATATCAAGCATCTTATGATACTCGGAATAATCGGCGTAGTCGGACTTGTGCTGCTGGTATTGCTGCTGTCGGCAAAGTTCGGATTCACCTACTTCGAGGACAGAATGATATCCTGGCGTGACCCATTCAATGAAAACGCCCCTGCGGAAACGTGGCAGACAAAGAACTCGCTAATCGCGATAGGCTCGGGCGGAATGTTCGGACTCGGCTTCGGAAATTCCCGTCAGAAGTTCCTCTATCTCCCCGAAGCGAAGAACGACTTCGTTTTCGCCGTTGTATGCGAAGAGCTTGGCTTCTTCGGTGCTATCGTTGTAATAGTTCTTTTCCTGCTTTTCATCGGAAGAGGATTTTTCATCGCATCGAGAGCTTATGATAAATTCGGAATGATGCTCGCAACGGGACTCACCGTTCAGATCGGTATTCAGGCGCTCCTCAACATCGCCGTTGTCACGAACACTATACCGAATACGGGCGTTTCGCTCCCGTTTTTCAGCTACGGAGGAACTGCCCTTGTCATGCAGCTTTTGCAGATGGGCGTTATTCTGAGCGTTTCGCGCTATACTTCTTCAGACGAATAAAATCCGAAAGGAATGGTCATAAAATGAAAGTTATCCTTGCAGGCGGCGGCACGGCAGGACACATCAACCCTGCGCTCGCTATCGCCTCGATAATATCCGAGCATTACCCCGACACGGAATTCCTCTATGTCGGAACGCCGAACGGAATGGAATCCCGACTTGTTCCGAAAGCAGGCTACAACTATGCTTCGATGAAAGTAAGCGGATTTCAGCGCAAGCTTACGATAAAAAATATCGCGCGAAATGTAAGAACTGTCGCTTACCTCACTATGGCAGGACACCGCGCAAAGCAGATATTGAACGAATTCAAGCCTGACCTCGTTATCGGAACGGGCGGATATGTCAGCGGTCCTATCGTGCTGAAAGCAGCCGAAATGGGCATCAAGACCGCTATCCACGAGCAGAATGCTTTCCCGGGAATGACAACGAAAATGCTCTCCAAGAAGGTTGACCTTGTAATGCTCACCGTCCCCGAAGCTATGGAATATCTCGAAAAGGATATCCCCTACACCGTTACGGGACTTCCCGTAAGAAAAGGCTTTTCGGGTATGACACGAGAAGCCGCAAGACGTGAACTTGGCATTGCCGAGGGCGATATCGTCGTTCTTTCGACGGGCGGAAGCCTTGGCGCAGGCAGGATAAACGAAACCGTTGCCGAGCTTATGGAATGGGAAACGAAGAACAATGTTCCGATAACCCACATTCACAGCTACGGCGGAATGGGCAAGACAACTTTCCTCCCCGACCTTAAAGCGAGGGGCGTTGACTACGAGAACAACTCCCGTATCCGTCCGCGCGAATACATCGACAATATGCCAGTTTGTATGGCTGCCGCAGACCTTGTGATAAGCCGCTCGGGCGCGAATGCACTCTCCGAACTTGAAGCAATGGGCAGAGCTTCGATACTTATTCCCTCGCCGAACGTTGCGGGCAACCACCAGTACCATAATGCAATGGTTCTCGGCAAGGCAGGTGCGGCTATCGTTATCGAGGAGAAAAACCTCACGGGACAGACTCTTATCGACAATGTGAACGATCTTTACCGTGACAAGGAGCGCCTTAACCGCTTTGCGCAGAGGGCAGCTTCGCTCTATGTTTCCGATACCCCCGAAAGAGTTTTCAAGGCTCTTGATGAACTTATAAAAAAGTGAGTTTTAACAGTTTTTCTTTTTCTGCATAATATAAATCAAAAAGCAGAAAGGGAGATATGTTATGCAGAAACTTATCATAAACGGAGGAAACAGACTGAACGGTGAGATCGCCGTTCAAGGCGCAAAAAACGCAGTCCTGCCGATACTCGTCGCCGCAGTCCTCTGCAAAGGCGAAGTCGTTCTGCATAACTGCCCACGACTCTCGGACGTTTACTCCACTATGAGGATATTAACATCGCTCGGGTGCTGCGCAGGCTTTGACGGTGCTTCGCCGAACACGGTCTGCGTGAACACGGACGGCTTATCCCATGCCGATATCCCCGACAGACTTATGCGCGAAATGCGCTCATCGATTTTTTTCCTCGGCGCACTTGTCGGAAGAACGGGCGGCTGCAAAATAACACTCCCCGGCGGCTGCGACCTCGGTCAGCGTCCGATAGATATACATATAAACGCCCTGCGGAAAATGGGCGTGACCGTCACCGAACAACACGGCGAAATAGTCTGCCGATGCGAGAAAAAGCTCAAAGGTGCGAAGCTTTCGCTGCCTTTCCCCTCTGTCGGCGCAACGGAGAATATTATCCTCGCGGCTGTCCTCGCCGAGGGCAGGACGGAGATAACCAACGCGGCGCGCGAACCCGAAATTGCCTGCCTTGCCGACTTCCTCAACCTCTGCGGAGCGGACATAATCGGCGCAGGCAGCAGCACTATCGTTATCTGCGGTAAAAAAGAGCTTCACGGCTGCGAATTCACCGTTATGCCCGACCGTATCGCCGCAGCGACCTATCTTTCCTGCGCGGCTTGCGCAAAGGGCGAGATAATACTGAAGAAATGCTGCCCGAAACACCTTGATGCGGTGCTTTCCGTGCTTGAACAGCTCGGCTGCAATATAAGCTGCACCGAAGATGAGATCTTTTTCAGCGGAAAAGAACCGCTTCACTCGATCGATATAATACGGACAATGGTCTACCCCGGTTTTCCGACTGACTGTCAGGCTTTTATAATGTCAGCCGCCTGCATTGCGCAGGGTACGACGGTCTTTATCGAGAATATTTTCGAGAACCGCTATCGCCACGCCGATGAGCTTCGGCGAATGGGTGCTAATATCCGTGCCGAGGGCAAAGTAGCTGTTGTTGAGGGCGTGAAAAAGCTTTACGGCGCAAAGGTCTGCGCTCCCGACTTAAGGGGCGGTGCGGGACTTGTTGCAGCTGCGCTTTGTGCTGAGGGCAGAACGGAAATTTCGGGCGTTAAACACATTGACAGAGGATATGAGGACATCGAAAACGTGTTGGCAAGCGTTGGCGCGGATATTAAAAGGATAGATCCATACAGACTTTAAAAGAAAGAAGGAATTTAACTGTGGCAAACGGAAGATCAAAAGGCGGATATTTGGGCATTGCTGCGTTTGCCGCTGTTGTAATTTTTCTTATACTTTCAACGACCGTTTTCTTCAAAATAGACACGATAACGGTCAAGGGCAGCTCCATTTACACTGCGGAAGAAATTTGCGCCGCTTCGGGAATTAAAAGCGGAAACAATCTCATTCGCACGAATATGAGCAAGGCTGCCGCAAACATCGAAAACACGCTTATCTACATAGAAACAGCCGAGCTGAAGCGCTCGTTCCCGTCGGGTGTTGTCATCACCGTAAGACCCTGCCGCGAAGCGATAAGCGCCGAGTACGAGGACGGCTTCTGTCTTCTGAGCGAAAAGGGCAAAGTGCTGAAGACCTCCGATGCACCTTTCCCCGACACTATTGTTATCTACGGTGCAAGGACTAAGCAGGTCACGGAGGAATTGGCTGAAACCGAAACCTCGTCAAGCACGGGCAATGTCACCTCCGCCACTGAAAAGGACGAAGCGGTCGAGGAAGACAGCGGCGAAACAACGCCTATTCCGACGGTCGGCTCATATTTTGAATGTACAAAGGCTAACCGAACGGAAATTTTCTACCGTCTTGTAAACGTTGCGAAAAGTTCATTTTCGGGTCTTGCGAATGACTTCGATATGACCGATCATCACAACATCAGCTGCGTTTACGACGGCAGGATAACCGTTGAGTTCGGAGCTGTCACCGAACTTGACTACAAAATAAAGCTCGCTTCGGAAATTTTAAAGGATAAGATAGGCAAAAAAACCGAGGGGACTTTGCGTATGCTTTCGGGCGGCGCATCGTTCATCGACAAGGCAGGCATCGAGCAGAATGAGCTGACTTACGAGAACAATCTCGCCGCTCAGAATGCCCCCGAAACAGAGGCAACAACGGACGAAAATACGCCCGAACAGACCTCTTCGGACGTTGTTCATTTTGAATAACTCATATTTAAAATAAATTAATCAAATTATTAAGTATTTTTCAAAAAAAGACTTGCAATAATGTGCAAAATATGATAAAATGTATATTGTATTAATGTGCAGTTTCATATACTGTTTGCAGTTATATTCATATATAGGAGGAAGTTAAAGCATGGGCGGTTTTGTTCTTGATAATGAAAATGATATGTTTGAGCCCGATGTCAACATAAAAGTCGTGGGTGTCGGCGGAGGCGGCGGCAACGCTCTTAACTGTATGGTCGTTGCAGGCATCAAAGACGTTGATTATATCGCTGTAAATACCGATGCAAAGGCACTCCACTCCTCAAAGGCTTCTCACAAAGTCCAGATCGGTGAAAAGCTCACACGAGGAAGAGGCGCAGGAAACAAGCCTGATGTCGGCGAACGCTCCGCTCAGGAAAATAAGGACGAGATCGCAGCTGCTCTCAAGGGCGCACAGATGGTCTTCATCGCAGCAGGTATGGGCGGCGGAACAGGCACAGGTGCAGCTCCCGTTGTTGCAGAGATCGCTCAGGAACTTGATATCCTCACAGTTGCCGTTGTTACAAAGCCTTTCAACTTCGAGCAGAAGGCTAAGATGATACAGGCTGAAAAAGGTATCGAAGAACTCAAAAAGCACGTTGACTCCCTCATCGTTATTCCTAACGAAAGACTTCTCGTTGGCTCTGAAAAGCCGCTCACAATGAAAGAATCCTTCGCAATGGCTGATGATATCCTCAAGACGGGCGTTAAGTCCATCGCTGAACTTAT
Source organism: uncultured Ruminococcus sp. (assembly GCA_937926145.1). Lineage (GTDB taxonomy): Bacteria > Bacillota > Clostridia > Oscillospirales > Ruminococcaceae > UMGS363. The sequence continues at coordinate 14,389 of CALANW010000081.1, forward strand.
CACAGTTGAAGGTATGATAAACCTTGACTTCGCCGATGTTGAAACAACAATGAAGAATGCAGGCTATGCTCACATGGCTATCGGTCACGGCTCAGGCAAGGACAAGGCTCAGGAAGCTGCAAATGCAGTTATCACTTCTCCGCTTCTCGAAACATCTATCAGCGGTGCTACAAGATTGCTTGTTAATATCGTTATGTCCGAAGATGTTCTCGCATCTGATGTTGATATGGCTACAAAGCTCATCTCCGAGGCTGCCGATCCTAACGTTAGCATGATCTTCGGTACTTCGTTCGATGAAACTCTCCAGGACGAGATAAACATCACCGTTATTGCTGCAGGTTTTGTCGGAATGGACAATCCCGATGCTGTTCCCGAGGAAGCTGCTCCTGCTGAACAGGCTCCCGCTGCTCCCGAACAGAAGGCAAGCAGTGCTATTGACGATTACTCCGCACTTTTCCAGATCTTCAACGACCGCTAAGGCGGGGAAGCCCCGCGGCAAATTCGCGCCGTGCTCCACTTCGTTTCGCTTGTTTGCGTTGAAAATCAGTTAATGTTCGCGAAAAGGGTTTATTTGAAATTTTGACAAAATCAAATTGTGAAGGAAGCTTTGCGGCAAGTTAGCGCCGCACTTCACTTCGTTTTGCTTGTTTACGTTGAAATCAATTTGAAGCCGCAAAGAAACAATTTAACATTTAAGGGGCGCACAGGACAAGTGCGCCTTTTTATTTGGCGTTAATCGCCATTAATGTATGGGACAAGCCGATCGTCACATTGTTCACACCAGTACAATGTTTTTTCGTTCCATACATTATTACAGCAAAAACCATTTGACTAAAAAACAGAAATATGCTATAATAAATAGAGTTTTGTCCGAAACAGCATCGGGCAGAAACACAATTTAACACAAAAACGTGGTGATGCCAAAGAATGAAATTCGATGAATTTATCCATGATAATCTAAAGATCATACTGATAGCAATTGCCGCTCTTTTCGCCGTAATTGTCGGTGCGGTCGCTTTAAGCGTAACATTCGGCGGCGAAACTACCCGAAATCTTACAATAAGCGAGATAAGCGGCGACGTTGTGATAATACGCGGTGAAAAACAGTTCTACGCCAACAAGCGAACTGTTCTGCAAAGCGGTGATGTTATCAACACGGCAGAAAACGGAAATGTCCGCGTCAGAATAGACAGCGACAAGTACATTTCGGTCGAACCGAACAGTGCTGTTTACGTTTTCTACACCAATGTTTCGGATAAGGGCGAGGTTTCCGTCAACATCGCAGGCGGCGCAGTCACCTGCCAGCTGAACAAGCCTTTAAAAAAGAGCGAAAAATTCCGTGTTCTCACTCCGAACGCCGCCGTAAATGTCCGCGGAACGGTCTTCCGAACGGAATTCAGCTACGAGAGCAAGTATATGGGCTATGAAAACGTGATGCTCACCCATGTTCAGGATTTTGAAGGACAAGTCTTGCTCCAGCTATACGGAACGGACGGCGAAAAGGTCGAAGAGCCTATGCTTCTCACCGAGCGGACGGGTGCTGAAATGATCTCGGCGGACAGCTTCGCGCAGTATGGTTATCTCAATTATGATATCAACATTTATGACCTTAAAGAAATAACGATAAAGGAGCTTATAAGGATAAGCGGTGAAAAAACACTTGCCTACAGCCTTGAAGAGCTCAACTCCGCATTCCGTGCGGTCAGCCAGAGCAACGCTCTGACCGAAACCGTGACAGTTTCGCAGGAAACAACAGCTTCGGAAACGACCGCTCCGCCGACCGAAACGACGACAACACGCGAAACTGCGGTCACAACTCCCGGCACTGTCGAAACCGTACCGCCCGAATCGGGTACTCAGATCACTCCGGGTACAACGCTTGAAACTCACATCTACACAACATTCCCCGGTCCGAAATGGTGGCAGATGCCAAACCCGAACCCCGACCCTTGGGACGATTACAGCGTTGATGATTATTTTGACGACTATGACCTTAACAGAACCGGTGAAGAAACCACTGAATTTGAACATTGACCGAAAGGAAGTATAAAATGAAAAAGCTCAACATACCGCTTATACCTGTTATCACAGGTTCGCTCGCGCTTATTGCGGTCATTGCTGTAATGATCGTTCTCTTCGGCGGCAAGTCAAGCGCAGGACTTTACATAACCGAAGCATCGGGAACGGTAGGAATAACCTCCGCCGATGAATCCGTTCAGGCTGATTCGAGCGCCGCACTTAAAGAGGGCGACGTTATCACGGTCGGCGAGGGCGCAAGCTGTAAGATCGTGTATAGGACCAAGAAAAATGCAGACGATATCTATATGGTGCTTTCCGAAAACACTCAGGCAGTTCTCACTGCCGAGCCAAAGAGCAAGGACGGCGGTGAGCTTCTCCTCAACCGCGGTTCGGTAATATGCAACTTCGCCGAACTTGACAAGGCACAGATAAACATTCGCACTGCCGATGCAAAGATCTATCCGTCGGGAACTGTTTCCAAGATCGCTTGGCTGACAGAGGATTTCAACTCTTACACCGATGTTTATGCTTTTATGGGAAATGCGAAAATCCAGCTTTACGATGTTCAGGGCAACGCAGTCAACACCCCCGAGTTTCTTGCTGAAAAGCTTGCAGGACGCGTGACCACGAACGACCTCGGTCCTGTTTTCTCCTATCTCAACATTGAGTTCCCACTCACCGATCTTACCACAAAGGATCTCAAAGATCTTATTACGATAAGCCAGCTCAATGATAACTTCACATACACAACTGATGAGCTCAAGGCTGCTTATTCCAACGTTTCGGGCGGCGAAACTATCGAAGAAAAAACGACCGTCACAAGCTCCGAAGCTATCCAAACAGCAGAACCTATCGAAACCACAACAGGTCTTGTTACGGACGAGCCTAACCACGAGATAACTCTTCCGAATAACAATGCTCCCTCTACAACAACACAGCTTCAGACAACGACCACCACGGCAAAGCCTGCTGAAACAACAAACGGCAACAACGGTGATATTGAAGAAACTCCCGAGCCTGCCGACCCAAGTACAACCCACACTGTTACGATTATCATCGGCGATGATGAGATCGTTCAGGAAGTCGAACACGGCGGCTCTGCCGATATGCCTGCCGACCCCGAAATAAGCGGCAAGACCTTTGTCGGCTGGGACAAGGACTACAGCAACATCACCGAAGATACTGTTATCACAGCTATTTTCCGTGACGGCGGCACAAGCACTGACGTTTACCACAACGTTACTATCATTATCGCAGACCGCGAAACCACCATTCAGGTCAAGGATGGCGAAGCTGCTCCTCTTCCAAGCACCGTAAACATCGAGGGCTACACCTTCAAGGGCTGGGACAAGGATTACTCCTCTATCCACTCCGATATGACGATAACAGCTATCCTTGAACCGAATTCAAATGTAAAAACACAGTACACTGTTACATTCATGGTCGGCGGAATCCCTTATCTTACCTTAGTCGAAGCAGGCGGAAACGCCGTTGCTCCTATCACTCCGACAGTTGACGCAGAGGGCAACGAATTCATCGGCTGGGATAAGTCGCTCCTCAACATCAATTCCGATATGACCATTACAGCAATGTTCGCTTCACCAGAATACACCGTAACATTTGTTGTCGAGGGAGTAAGCTACCCCGTTAAGGTCAAGAAAGGTGAAACCGCTGTTGTTCCGATAAATCCGACAACTGACAGCCTTGGAAGAACATTCATCGGCTGGGACGTTTCATTCAGCAATGTTCAGAGTGATCTGACCGTAACTGCGATCTTTATGTAAAACTTTTATTCAAAAGGAGAAATCAGATGTTTAATATAAAAGCTATAAAAAAGACGGCTGTTATCATGGCAGCCGTAATGAGTGCGGCAATGCTTTTCAGCGGCTGCAAAGGCACAAGCACGGTCGATGATGAAAACTCTATCGTCAATGCGATCAAGGAGCAGGACGCTGCAAATGCCGCAAAAAATCAGGACGCAGTTATCCACAACTTTGAAATGCCTGAGATCGGCGAAAAGATCGCCGTTATCACCGTCAAGGACTACGGCGACATCAAGATCAAGCTCTTCCCCGAAGTTGCATCAAAGGGCGTTGAAAACTTTACGGGACTTGCAGATATGGGCTACTATGACGAGCTTATTTTCCACCGCATCATCAGCAACTTTATGATACAGGGCGGCGACCCAAAGGGCAACGGCACAGGCGGCAAGAGCATCTGGGGCGACCAGTTTGACGGCGGCGTTCCCGAGGGACTTTACCATTTCAGCGGCGCAGTTGCATACGCAAACAGCGGCTCGACCTCCACAGACGGAAGCCAGTTCTACATCGTAAACACTCCCGAGGGATACCTCCAGAACACCTGCGAAGAGCTTATGCAGTATGACCCGAGCAAGTATTCATGGCCACAGAATGTTGTTGAAATGTACAACGAAAAGGGCGGCACACCGTTCCTCGATGGCAGCTACACAGTTTTCGGTCAGGTTTTCGAGGGTCTTGACATCGTTCGCGAGCTTGGAAACGTTGAAACGGACGAAAATGACAAGCCTTTGAAGCAGGTACAGATGGAATCCGTAAAGATCGTTGACTATGAGGGCTGATAAAGCTTAACAAAGCGAAATACCTTTGCACGAAACACATTCGGGCAAAGGTATTTTTTCAGCGTTTTCAAACTTTTTTTGCAAAATCCCTTGACAAAATAACCGTAATGAGCTATAATAATATAGTCGTCGGGGTGTGGCGCAGATTGGTAGCGCGCTACCTTGGGGTGGTAGAGGCCGTGGGTTCAAGTCCCGTCACTCCGACCATTAGACCTTGCAGATTATCTGCAAGGTCTTTTTTGTTATAAAAATCCTTGACATATTCTCCATAATATGCTAAAATCAATTCAGACAATCAATTTTATCAAAAGAGGTTTATTTTATGCTTTGGAAAATGACAAACGTAGTGCTTCAAAAAGGATCTGTTTTTCCCTTTTACGGGGATAGTGCGCCCTTTTTTAAGTCAGTTTGTCACAGAAAAGGCTTTGATATGAATTTCCGATGAGTTTTTTCCTGCAAATTGAATAATTCTGTGCGCATTATCTTCTTAAACGATTTTTCAAAAATTCGATTTAAGGAGATTTTTTTATGTTTGATATCAAAAAGCAGCTTTCAAAGCTGTATTCATCATCGATGCTCGGAAATCTTTCACTCACGGGAGCTTGGGTCGCAATTCTTGCCGTAAGAGGCTACAGCCTTGTTGAGATAGGCATCGCAGAAACCGTTTTTCATATCATCAGCCTTATTTTTGAGATACCCTCGGGCGTTCTTGCCGATGTTTTCGGAAGAAAGAAAATGCTGCTCGTCAGCACTGTTATGCGAATGATAGGCAATGTGATAATGATACTCTCGAATGACCTTTTCACTGTCTGTATGTCGATAGCTTTTATGGCTCTCAGCTACAATTTTTCCTCGGGAACGGACGAAGCGCTGGCGTATGATTCGCTCAAATTCTCGGGGCAGGAAAGCAGGTTTGAAAAATTTTGCTCGAACCAGCTTGTCATTTACCGCCTTTGCAGCGGTATCTCCACGCTCTGCGCAGGCTTCGCACTTACGATAGGTCACCGCATCGCATACGGTACTGACCTCGTTACGGGAATTATACAGATAGCCATTCTCGCCTCTCTACACGAAATTTACGCCGAAAACAGCTCGGGAGAAAGCGTTTTGCGCAGGCTTTTGAACTGCTTTAAGGAAAGCGTTGACTTTATAAGAAATGAACGCAGAGCGTTATCACTTATGCTCGCAAACTCTTTTGTCGGCGCGATAGATATTCTCCTGCTGTTTTTCCTGCAGGCAAAGCTTCCCGAAAAAGGTATCCCCGAATGGGGTCTTGGCTTTGCCCTGCTGTTTATGGAAATAGGAGGGATAGTCGGTTCAAAGCTGATACTGAAATTCCCGAGAGCAAGCTATAAAACCGTTTTCGCCGTGACCTCGACACTTGTGCTTGCAGGCTTTGCCGCCGAACATTCGTCGCTCTTTTATGTTATGGCGCTCGGCGGATTTATTTCAGCCGTTGGCGATGATGCACTGCAGGTCAGAACGAATGCGCTCCTGCATGATATGTTCCCCTCGGAGCAGCGGGCAACACTCGTTTCGATGGAATCGTTCAGCTTTTCCGTGATCATGATAGTTCTTTCGCCGCTCGCGGGATTTGTTTTCACTTATTGGTGATAATAATATAGCAAAAAGCAGTACCGAACGCAAGTCCGATACTGCTTTTGTTATTTCGTCTTGGCAAGATTTTCATACCCGTCAATGATACCGTTGACGAGAGCGTTTATGTCGCCGTTCGTAGTCTCACGGCATATCGATACGCGGATAGCGCTGTCGGCAAGTCTGTCGGGAACTCCCATTGCCGTCAGCACGGAGCTGTGCGCGCCCTTTGAGCAGGCAGAACCGCTCGAAACGTACACTCCCCTGCTTTCGAGGTGGTGAAGCATTATCTCCGAGCGTATGCCCTCGACCGAGAAGTTCAGCACATACGGCGAATGGTCGTCAAGGCTGGAGTTGAGCTTCACATAGGGCAGCTTTGCAAGGCTTTTTACCATATAATCACACACTATCTCAGCGTTGCTGTAGGCTGTTGACATTGTTGGGAGCATCGATTTTACCGCTGCGCCGAAGCCTGCAATGAGCGGTACCGATTCCGTTCCCGAGCGGAAGCCTTTTTCCTGACCGCCGCCGCATATAAGCGGTGCGATCCTTATTCCGTTTCTCACATAAAGTGCGCCTACGCCTTTGAGCGCATTGACTTTATGTCCCGAAACGACCACGCAGTCAGCCATAAGCGCCGCAGTCTTTATCGGCAACTTCATAAATGCCTGAACGCAGTCGCAATGGGTTATGCACTCAGGATATGTACGCTTTATTGCTGTGAAAATTTTCTTGACGGGATTTATCGCGCCCGTTTCGTTGTTGACATACATACACGAAGCGAGGAACGTGTTCTCATCGACTGCCGCAACGAATTCGTCAGCGTCGATAACGCCGTTTCGGTTCGGGACAATGCGAACAACCTCATACTCGCCGCTTTCTTCGAGCCTTTTTATCGGCTCTGCAACGGAGGGGTGTTCGATCGCGGAAACGACGATCTTCTTGCGGTTACGCTTGCCGTAATTCTTCGCCGCGCCGAAAACGACAGTGTTGTTCGCTTCGGTCGCGCCCGAGGTAAAGGTCACGCACTTCGGGTCACAGACGAGAGCCGCCGCGATAGCCTTTCTCGCCTCGGTAACCTCCTGCTCCGCTTCAAGTCCGAGCTTATGGAGTGAGGACGGATTGCCGAATTTGTAAAGCATATTGTCAAGCACAGCCGACATTGCCGCTTCGCAGGGCTTTGTCGTTGCCGCATTATCAAGATAAACCATTAATTTCATTTCCCTTCAAAGATATACTTCTTTTATTATACAACATTTCGCCGAAAATTCCAACATTCTTTGCAAAAATTTTTCTTTCAGCTTTTTCAACAATGAGAAAATTATCTGACAGCTTTCAATTGTATCAAATAACGAATCGTGATTTTTAACTGTCCAAAACTCTCCGATAAGATATACAAAATGCACATAAAGCCAAGCCAGCGCAGCTTTTTATATGCTCAAAACATAAATTTTTGTATAAAAAGTTAATCTTGGTTGACTATTTGCGAAAACGGTGCTTCGGACTTATAATTAAATAATACCAATTAATTCAGTATGTATTGAATGGAAAGAGGAAGAAAAATGGCAGAAAACACAGTTAGCAAAAAAGCTGCTCCTTCTGCGAGCAGAAAGACTTTGTACCGAATAATAATCGTCGGTCTTATGGCTGCACTCGTCTATGCAGGTAACTATCTTCAGATCAAGATCCCGAACGGCGTTCTTGTAACAAGAATCCACCTCGGCAACTCAATGTGCCTGCTCGCAGGTCTGCTGTTCGGCGCACTCAACGGCGGTCTTGCTTCGGGTATCGGCGCAGGACTTTACGACCTTTTTGACCCCGTGTACATCGTTTCCGCACCGTATACATTCATTTCCAAGTTTGCAATGGGTATGACAGCAGGTCTTCTCCGCACGAACAACGAGAAAAAGCGCGTTATCATTGCAGCTGTCGTAGGTCAGCTCACATACATCGTACTGTATCTGCTCAAAACTTACGTTACGATAATCATTCTCGGCGGCACATCTCAGGCAGCATGGGCAGCAGTCGGCACGAACGCTATAACATCGAGCATCAATGCAGTTCTCGCAGTTGTTATCGCAGTTCCGCTCTACTTCCTGCTCCGCGCAGCACTCAAAAAGACTGGCATTTTTGAATTCATCAAGGCAAACGACAGAACAGAAAAGAGAGAAAACAAATACTTTAACCCCGTTACTATCTGCCTTGTTATCTTCTCCGTTGCAGCAACACTTCTCTACACTATCAACCTCGCAGCAACGAATAAGGTAAAGGCAGCAGAAGAAAAGAAAGAAGCAGCATATCAGGAACAGATAGATCAGCTCAACAGCGACATTGACGACCTCTACGCACAGCTCGGACTTGAAAGGCCGCAGCCGGCGGAAGAAGCAAGTGAGGAATAATTTGGAATTCGGAATTATTTATGCTCCGTAAATAGATACTAATACACTTAAACAGACCTATTTTCAAAGGAATAATTCCGATGGAAATAGGTCTGTTCGTTTTGCTGCGCGGACAACGCCAGTCCTGCGCAGCATAGCATTTCACAATAAACGAATGCCCTTGTGTTCATCGGATAGACACGTTGAAAACAAGGGCATTTTTGAAATTTTACGCAAAATCGCTGACGCGATTCGGGACGGCGACCCGTCCCTACAGAAATTTTGTCTAAAATAAAGGGTTTGCAACGGGCGGATATAGAATCCGCCCCTACGGAATTCAGGTTTTTGTGACAATATGCGGAATATAAATAATTCCGCATTCCGAATTCCTAATTCCGAATTCTTATCCTGCCGCTTTCATCGGTGCGATAAAGCAGAGGTAGATATACACTATGAAAACCACATACCAAAGCAGCGTTCTCAGAAGCATTGGCAGTCCTCTGCTCTTTCCTGCAGGAGTCGGCTTGCGGACATTGCCGCCCTTTACCATTGCAATTATGAGCAGCGTTATGCCAAGGAACATAAAGCCATAGCGGAATATCGCATTTATCATCATAAGAACCATAAACGCAGCATTTCCGCCCATTGCGGCGTTCGCATCGCCTGCGGCAACTTTCGCAAAGGTTTCAAAGTCCGCCGCCTGCATTGCAAGCTGCATCACCACTCCCGAGGTATTGACGATGATATGCATTATTATCGACGGGATAATTGAACCTGAGCGCAGGTCTGCTGCGGCGAGTATAAGTCCGAGCATAAACGCGAGTATGAACTGCTGATAATTCTGGTGCATAAGACCGAATATGAGCGCCGAAAGCACTATCGCAAAGCGCTCGTTATACTTTCTCATACTTTGCAGTATAACGCCGCGGTACAGAAGCTCCTCCAGCACAGGACCGAGCAGGCTTGCGTAAAAGTACATAAACCACAGCGACCATGCGGAATTGTTCTGCGCCGTCAGATCGACCGTTTGCGATTCGAGTCCGAACTGTTTCAGAATATATCCCACAAAAGTCGCAATAAGCGCCGCGGCTGTCTGAAGTCCGAGGCATATTGAACATTCTTTCACCAATTCGCCGCCCGTAAAGCCGTTTCGCGTAAAAAGCTTTTTCAGGTCAAGCTTCAGCAGCTTCACGCCGATAAGTATTGACACAACTTCGCTTATGATAGGGATAAGGCACGATCTTACGGTGTTGATATCGTCATTTTCCAAGACCTTTACGCCATTATTCCAAAGTTCGCGCAGCGAAGAAAAGCTTCCTCCCGCAAGTCCGCATAAAAGCACCGACGAAAAATACAGCACAACATTGAAAAGCAGCACGTTGATGAGTATCACCAGCGCTGTTTTCATATATTGACGGCGGATAAGCTTTCGCTCCTCCTTTTCGGGTTTCAGCGTGACAGTCTGATAATTGATATTTTCCATTTTGTCTCCTTTTTGTCAAAGCAAAGCCGCTTTATCGCGTTCCATTACCGCAAGCTCGTCACAGCGTTCGTTTTCGGGGTGTCCTGCGTGACCTTTTACCCAAACGAATGTAACCTTGTGCCGCTCTGTGAGCGTTAAAAGCTGCTCCCAGAGGTCGGAATTGAGCGCAGGCTTTCTGTCTGATTTTATCCAGCCGTTTTTCTTCCACGAAGCCGCCCAGCCTTTGTTTATGCCGTCACAGACGTACTTGCTGTCGGTCGTGAGCGTGACCTCGCAGGGAAATTTCAGCGCAGAAAGTCCTGCTATCGCGCCCGAAAGCTCCATACGGTTGTTGGTGGTGTTTTTCTCACCGCCCGAAAGCTCCTTTTCCTTGCCCATTGCGCGCAGGATAACACCATATCCGCCGGGTCCGGGATTCCCCGAGCAGGCGCCGTCGGTGAATATTTCAACCTTTGTCAAAGCGTTATTTTCAGCCATAATTTCCTCCGAATTTATTTTCAAATTTTATTATAGCATATTTTTTCAAATTTGAACAGTATATTTCCTCATTTATTGGGTTTTTACTAAGAAATGCAAAAATATTTGTGCAAAACATACATTACACATCTAAAACTGTTGACAGATTTAATACACAATGCTATAATATAGGCATATTAAATGTAAGTTATGTGCATTTGCCCGTAAATATGGAAACGTTTTCAAAAATTGTGGGCAAAGCTTTACGCCAAATATGTACATACCATTTTAAGGAGGAATTTTTCTTGAAAAACTATCAGAAAATAGCTGCCGCATCTCTTGCCGTACTTATGACAATGAGCCTTGCAGCCTGCGGAAACAGCAGTTCGGAAAGCACTGATACGACTGCTGACATCACTACGACTTCAAAAACTGAATGGACAGGCGATAACATCGAGGTTTCTGCCGATGAGGGCGCACTTTCCACAGATGTTGATATAAAGGGCAAGACCCTCAAATGGATGGGTATTTACGACCTCAACCCTACCAACGATTCACCTGAGCGTTCCGCTGAACTCGCACTTTTCGAGGATACATACGGCGCTTCGATCGAATATATCCCAACGACCTCCGACAAGCGTTTTGACGACCTCGCAACCTCTATCCTCGGCGGTACTTCACCCGATATTTTCATTTACGAATGGCGTACATTCCCTTACGATATCTCCAAGAACCAGTATCAGCCTATCGATTCCCTCATCGACTGGGAAGACCCGATGTGGGCTGACGTAAAGGATCAGGCCGACAAGTACATCTGGAAGGGCGAACACTACATCGCTCCTCTTGGTTATGCTTTCAACGACACGCAGATCCTTATGTACAACACAGACACGACCGAGGCTAATGGCTTCGACGATCCATACGAGCTCTACCTCGAGGGCAAGTGGGATTGGAACACTTTCACCGATATGATGAAGACCTACGTTGAAAACAACCCCGACAACTACGGTATCGGCGGCTGGTGGTCGAATGCATTCGTTTACACCGCAGGCGACACAATGGTCACTTATGACGGCGAAAAGTTCCACAACAATATGAACAGCTCAAAGATCGAACGTGCACAGTCCGTACTCGAAGATATCTTTAAGAGCAACCTCATCAAGCGCGGCTGGATCGGACCTGAAGCTGCATTCGTAAGCGACGATCTGCTCTTCTACGGAATGGGCACATGGGCATACAACGGCGCAGCACTCTCCGTTCCCGACAGCACTATCCAGATCGTTCCTCTCCCGAAGGATCCTGAGCAGGACGAAAACTTCGTATCCGCAAAGATCAATGCATATATGTGGGTAAGAGGCTCTGAAAACGGTGACGTTGTAAAGGCTTGGCTCGACTGCAACAGACTTGTAAACTATGATTCCAAGTACACCGAAGCAACCAAGCAGAAGTTCCTCGAGAACAACACAGGCTGGACTTCCGAGATGTATGATATCGCAATGGACTTCTATGATCCTGAAAAGTTCACAATGACTTATGACTACGGCTACGGTCTTAGCACACTCATGGGCGATGAAGTTATGAGCATCCTCTACGAGGGCATTGCAAACGAGCAGTCCGAAAACTGGGTTCAGACCCGTGATACCTACTCAACCGTTGTTGATGAAGAGATCGCAGTTTACGACTGATAAACACAATTGAATATAAAAGCGGTTCGGTCAAGCTCCGAACCGCTCAGTCTGTCGAAAAAGTATATTGTATTTATGCATATTGACGAAAAAGAATTTTATGACTTGATGCTAAAAGAAGAACCACCATTCATATCTCGTCGGTGCTAAACGCTCGTCGCTTTGCTCCTCACGTTTATTTGCCGAGGATAGTTGTTCCGAACATAAAGAATAAGCGCAATTCACATTTATAGGTTTACAGAACGATTTTTCACGTTCTGTTTTACCTTTTTGATGTGAATTGCGCCTTTTTAGTTGTTACTGATTACGCTATTGCTGCACAGCCTTTAACTGTCAGTTTAAGGTGTTTCGCTTCTGCGGAAGCGACCAAGGGCTTTGCCCTCTGGACACCCACCACCCTTTGAAAAGCGTGGACGTAAACTTTAATTTTGTGCAACTTTTTTCAATAATATACTTTTTCAACAGCCTGAGCGGTTCGGTCAAGCTCCGAACCGCTTATTTTGTCTTTTTACAGACGAAACGACCGCTTTCACGATCTGAATGAGTACCATTGAACCGAAGCTTAAGCCATAGACCGCACCGATCAATACGCCCGACATTCCGTTTTCGATGCGGAACAGTTCATGCAGCCCGGGGATCCACAGCACGGCATTTATCAGCACCATACCCGCCAAAAATGCCATGACCGCATATTTATTGTCCCACATACGCTTTGTGAAGAGTACCGGCTTCTCCGACTTACAGCTGAATCCGTGGAACAGACGGGACATACACAGCGTGGCAAATGCCATTGTCATGGCAGCACCTGCATTGTGTGCGCCATGATAGAAATATCCCAACAGAAATGCACTTATTGTTGCGATGCTGATGATAATGCCCGAATATCCCACCTTTGCCAGAAAAGCCTTTGTCAGGATCGATTCATTCGACGGACGGGGGCTTTTTTTCATCACATCATCGGAATACGGTTCAAGTCCAAGAGCGATCGCAGGGAGCGAGTCTGTCAGCAGATTGATAAACAGCAGGTGGATCGGTGCAAACGGAACAGGAAGTCCTGCCAGAGAGCAGAACAGAACAGCGATGATACCTGCCAGATTGCCTGACAACAGGAACAGGATAGCTTTTTTGATATTCTCATAGATGTTTCTTCCGTAATTCACCGCCTTGACGATAGTGGCAAAGTTATCATCGGTCAGCACCATGTCTGCTGCGTCCTTTGCAACCTCCGTACCGGTAATGCCCATGGCAACGCCAACATCTGCCTGCTTGAGCGCAGGTGCATCATTTACACCGTCACCGGTCATGGCAACGATATTGCCCCTCTTCTGCCATGCACGGACAATGCGGATCTTGTGTTCAGGTGTAACACGGGCATAAACGGATTTGTCTTTCACAAGATCCACCAGCTGATCGTCTGTATATGCGTCCAGAACTGCACCCTCAACAGCTTCTTCCCTGCGTTCCAGAATGCCGATCTCCTTTGCGATCGCAGAAGCTGTGACAATATGATCGCCGGTTATCATTATCGGTTTGATGCCGGCTGCCTTACACTCTGCAACTGCCTGTCCTGATTCTTTTCGGGGCGGATCCATTTCAGCGATCAATCCCAGATAAGTCAGATCGTTTTCATCTGTTACATCAAGTGCTTCTCCGCAAAATGTCTTTTCGGCAAAGCACAGCACACGAAGTCCCTGTTCTGACAGCTCCTCCGAACGTTCCCTGATCGCCTTTTTCTCCTCATCGGAGATCAGCATACGCTCCAGCAGTACATCTGTTGCACCCTTGGTATACATCTTCCGCACATCGCCGCACCGATTCAGCGTTGACATCAGCTTTCGCTCGGAGTCAAAGGGGATCTCCCCGACACGTTGGTGATCCGTGCGCAATTTCTTATCCGACAGTCCGCAGTCCTGCGCAAACCTCACCAGAGCCGTTTCGGTAGGGTCGCCGATCTCTGTGCCGTCCTGACAGGAAGCGTCACTGCACAGCACCGATGCCGTGATCAGCTCCCGAACCTTCGGATCTTCCGTACTTACACTGTCCGCATCGATGATCTGCTCCCGTACCGAGATCTTCCGAACGGTCATTTTATTCTGGGTCAGTGTGCCGGTCTTATCCGAGCAAATCACCGACACAGAACCAAGTCCCTCGACCGCCTGAAGTTTTCGCATAATTGCGTGTTCCTGTGACATTCTTTGCGTGCCGAAAGACAACACGATGGTAACGATGGAGCTGAGTGCCTCGGGGATCGCCGCAACTGCCAGCGCAATGGCAAACATCAGTGAATCCATAACTGTATCAACGCTGATGATCTCCACCCTTAGCATACTCAGTACAAATACCAGTACGGAAACGAGCAGGATCGCAATTGAAAGCCGTTTTCCGAATTGATCCAGTGTGATCTGAAGCGGTGTTTTCCGTGCCTCTGCGTTATGGATAAGTGATGCTATCTTTCCCACCTCGGTCTGCATTCCCACATCGGTGACAATATATGCACCTCTGCCATAAGAAACAAATCCGCCCGAATACACCATATTTTTCCGCTCTGCCAAAGGAACATCTCCGTCAATGGGGTCTATGGATTTTTCAACATCGGTACTCTCTCCCGTCAGCGCACTTTCGTTTGTGCGGAGCGAAGCACATTCGATCAGCCTGCCGTCCGCAGGGATACGGTCGCCTGCTTCCAGCAGAACCACATCTCCCACGGTGATATCTTCCGATGCAAGAACTGTCGTCTTACCGTCACGGAGCACCTTTGCCGTGGGCGAAGAAAGCTTTTTCAGATCGGAAAGCGATCGTTCCGCTTTAACCGTCTGCACAGTTCCAAGTATCGCATTCATGGTGATAACCGCAATAATAACGATAAAGCTTTCAGGGTCGCCGGTAAACGCCGAGATCAGCGCCGCAATTATCAGAATTATCACCAGAAGATCCCTGAACTGCTCCAGAAAGATCAGCCAGACGGGCTTTTTTCGGGCTTCGGCAATGGCGTTTTTGCCGTATTTCTCCAGATGCTTTGCCGCTGTTTCGGAAGAAAGCCCCTCCGAACACGTTTCCAGTTCCTTACACAGTTCCTCCTGCGTCTGATGATACCATTCTTTCATACACTGCATTTCCTTTCTTTTTAACAAAAAACGGCGAAACCTTACGGAACAGACAGTTATCCCGTCTGTGTGCTCCGTAAAGTCTCGCCGTTTAGATATGAAGCGGGTTATTCGCACAATAACCGTACTGACGCCGCATAAACAGGGATCGACCCTGCCAGCTACTCTCTTTTTTTATCATTATAGCGAATACAAACCACCTTGTCAAGAAATGCATAAAGATTTAATATAAAGTTCACAAACACATTTGTCTCAAAGGTTCACTAATTATTTACTCATTGATATACCTTGCACATAAAACAGATACTTATTGAAATATGCACATTTATATGTTATAATAAAGGAAAAACAAAGGGGCAAAAATATGAAACCTTTATTTTCTGCGATACTTGAAACGATAGTGCTTGTTGTTTCGATATTTCTTGTAATGCTCTGCGTGAAGCTTTTCAAATACGAAAGCCCGTATGCAAACTTTAAGGAAACTCACCCGAACAGCGTTATAACCTTGGGCGAAGCGATAGGATATCTTTCCGACGGAACGACCTCGCCCGAAGCTGCGGCTGCGGAAGCTGCAGCGCATATCTTCGGCACAAAAACCGAAAAGACGCTTACTCTGCCGATAGGAAAAATTCTCTGCATTGAAGTCGGCGAACGCACAGCAATGGTGCTTGAATTCTACCCGTTCATAGTTTTTCTCGCAAGTATTCTGTGCCTTATTTTCGGTATAACGCTCCCCTGCTCGATATACCGACACCTTGACCCTGCAAAAGCTATCAACGATTCAATAATCGATAAAAACCGAGTTTATGTGGACGAATACGGCGGAACTTACGGCAATGTCGGCGAAACGCGCGCAGGTATTCTTAAAGCTCTTGTGCTTCTGCTGATGCTTTTCGTGGCAAATATATGGTGTTTCTTCCTGCCTGTATTTATTATAGTGAATTTTACCGTCGGTATAATTATGGCTGTGCTTCGCCTTATAGGAATAAACGCATCGAACTCCGCCGCAAAAGCAAAGATAGACAAAACGGCAGGCAAAGACGGCAAGGACACATACAGAATAATCGTTGAAAACGGTCTTTTTGCCGTGTCGGGCGACGTTCACCCAAACCGCAGGCTTTACTTTAGGCAATACTGGAACGCCGTTATCGCGCAGCGAATTTTTGAGCTTGACAGAGATGGTATACCATATATGGACGATGATGCAATGGACACGATAACTTACGGTGATGAGGATCTTCACAAGCGTTTTGAAACGAGCCGCAAAATGGACAGAGCGAAAATAATGACCTCGCCAACGGCAAAAGAAACCGCAAAAAAGATTGAGGACGAGATCAAAAGTGCAGATTATGTATACACGTTCGTTTCGCGCGGTGCAGTAAAGGGCGAGTATATGATAATGTCGAAGTTCAGCGGCAAATATATGCTTTTCCGCCGTGCGCTCAACTGCTCACTTATGCTTGCAGTAATGAAGAGCGATGCTGCGGGTGAAGATTTTGATATGATAGCCTATAACAGGTGGGAGCGCCTCGGCGAAGACGGGCAGTATCAGCTTTTACAATACTTTGACGGCAGGACCGAGCCGCCGCAGGGAGAGGAAAAGCCCATAAAGGTTCAGCAGAATTGAATTTTATCGCTATAGAGCGAAAAGCACCGTCAAAAATGTGTTTTGACGGTGCTTTTTCGTTAAATTTGGGAAAAAGGCTTGACAATATCCGTTGTTCTGGTGTATAATATATTCATTGCCGCTGTGGTGAAATCGGCAGACACAAGGGACTTAAAATCCCTCGGTAGCAATACCGTACCGGTTCAAGTCCGGTCAGCGGCACCAAATAACCGGATCACCCAACCAACGCAGGAGCGTCGGTTGGGTGATTTTTTGTTATAATGTGTCCATATATCAGTCTTGGCAAATAAACCATACGCACCACATTCCTAAACAAAAGAATTTGACATCTAACGCCCTAACAGATATAATATAGATAACAAAATATTTTAAAGGATCATTTATTATGAACCGGAAAAATCTTTTTTCAAAAACAATACTTGACAGAGGACGTCAATATTATTCCGACGGAGCGGTTGAGGATATCGATATTTCTGATAAATTAATAACTGCGGCTGTTGTGGGCAGCGAGGACTATGAAGTTGAAATAACATTATCCAACGGCGAAATAGAAGATATGTATTGCTCCTGCCCTTATGCAGCAGACGGTGAATATTGCAAGCACATGGCAGCTGTACTTTACAAATGGTCCGAAGGCAAAAGTTCTCCCAAATCAGATACGAATAACGATGATATCCTGTTCAAACCTGCACATACAGCTAAAAGCCGCGCAGAAAGGCATACAGCAGTGGAAAGACTCATTGCCGATGCTGATGAATATCTCATTTATTCTTTTCTCGCTGATGCTCTTACCGACAATGAAACGTTGTGTTTACAGTTTTACAATACTATTAATAGACAGTCAATAAAAGTCGATTTAAAAATCTACTTTAAACAGATCGATTCAATCGTCCGCCGATATTCGGGTAAGGACGATTTTATAGATTATTATAAAACGGATGATTTTATCGCCGAGTTGGAAGAGGTAATTGATAACGGCGTACAGCCGATGATCGATCACAATTATATGAGTGCATTTGAAATAACCAATTATATTTTCTCTGCCGTCAGCAAAGTAAATATAGATGATTCCAACGGCGGCATCGTAATTATTTGCAATGATATTTATGACCTATGGACAGGGATCATTGAAGCAGCTGCACAAGGTGACAAGCAAAAAATATTTGAATGGTTTACCTCTCACGCATACGGAACTTACACTGACATTTTTGAGGAATATATTGCAAATATCATCACAAATGAATTCAAAGAAAAAGAATTTGAAAAGGATAAGCTTGATCTTTTCAAGAATATGATAGACAGATCGGAACAGTTGGATTCTGACTGGGACAGAAATTATAATGCAGAAAAATGGGCAGTAAGATATATTGATATGCTCGCAGATATAAATTCATCGGATGAACAGCTCGAAAAAGTATTCCAAGAATATCGAAAATATAACGATATAAGAAAAATGTATATTGACAGTTGTCTGCAAAAAAAGGAGTATGATAAGGCAATATCGCTTCTTGACGAGGGCATTTCGGAAAAAGAGAATTACATGGGTCTTGTTTCGCATTACAGCAGAACAAAAAAAGACATTTATCTTCTGATGGGAAATAAAGATGCATATATTGAACAGCTTTGGACTTTGGTGCTTGAACACGCTGTCGGCAATATGGAACTTTACAAAGAATTAAAAAGCCAATACTCTGAAAGCGAATGGGCAGAACAGCGTGAAAAAATATTCAAAATGCCGCCGAAATATACTGATATATCCGTATATTATAATGAAGAAAAGCTATATGACAGACTTCTTGAATGTGTAATGAAAAGCAGCGGCTTCTATATGCTCAAAAGATATGAAACGGTATTGAGAAAAGATCATCCCGAACAGATCTTGGAAAAATACAAGGACGAACTTAATAAAATGTCGGTGATTTCAAGCGACCGCAAGCAGTATTCGTATATGGTGTCGGTAATGCGTGAAATGAAAAAAATATCGGGCGGAACTAAAGTTGTAGAACAAATCGTGGAAGAATGGACGAACAAGTATCGGAAACGTCCCGCAATGATGGACGAATTGAATAAACTGTAAAAAGCCGACAAAAAGCAGCCCCCTTAACGAGTGCTGCTTTTTGCATTTATATCACACCAATTCAAACTCCGCAATGTTATCAGTCAAACTGCTGCCGCCTATCCAAAGCGTAAAACTGCCCTTTTCGGCGGTGTAGTTCATCTCGGCATCGTGAAAACGAAGCATATCCTCGGTGACAGTGAATTCAACTCTTCTGCTCTCCCCTGCGCCAAGGCTGACTCTCTCAAAGCCTTTGAGCTCTCTCATAAGCCGAACAACGCTCGCTTTGATATCGCGTATGTAAAGCTGAACGACCTCGTCGGAAGCCATATCACCGCAGTTTTTCACATTGACCGAAGCCTTTATGCAGCCGTCTGCCGTAAGCTTATTGTCCGAAAGCTCAACGGGCGAATACTCGAATTTTGTATAGGAAAGTCCGTATCCGAACGGGAAAAGCGGAACATTCGGCGCGTCCATATAGTTTGAAACGAACGGAACATAACCGTCCGTGTTCGGCTTCGGACGACCCGTGGAATAGGTTCGGTAACTTATCGGGAGCTGACCCGTACAATACGGCATACTCATTGAAAGTCTGCCCGATGGCGACACCGCCCCGAACAGAATATCCGCCATTGCATAGCCTCCCATAGAGCCTGCGAGCCAAACTTCAAGCATTGCCGCAGAATTTTCCGCCTCATGTGGAACTGCGAGCGGTCTGCCGCCGTAAAGTACGGTGACGATATTCCTGTTCACACTAAGCACCGCATCGAACAGCTTCTTCTGCCCGTCCGAAAGGCTTATGTCTGTGATTGACCTTGATTCACCAGTGGTCATTTCATCTTCGCCGAGAGCAAGAATGACCGTGTCAGCCGCTTCTGCCGCCTTTACTGCAGCATCAATGTCGGTATCGAAAAGAACGTATTCAACATTCGCATCGGAATAAAGCTCATCAATGCCCTTTTTGAGCGTAACGGTCTTTTCTCTGTCGCCGAAAAGCGCCCACGTTCCGAGGGTATCTCCGCAATCCGCCAAAGCGCCGATGACCGCAAGCTTTGCATTCTTTTTAAGAGGAAGTACGCCGTTGTTTTTCAGCAAAACTATACTTTCCTCGGCTGCCTTTCGTGCAAGCGCCTTATGCTCACCGCAGAAAGGAAGTGCCTTTTCCGCCTCGGTGTCAGCGTCCTTGTAAGGATTCTCGAAAAGTCCAAGCTCGTTTTTCAGGGTCAGTATGCGCATCACTGCTTCATCGACAGCCTTTTCGTCTATTTCTCCGTCCTTGACAAGCTTTTCAAGTTCATAAAGATAGCAAGGCGACATCATTTCGATATCACAGCCTGCTTTCATTGCCTTTTTCGCAGCATCACGGCGGTCGTCGCTCGCACCGTGATTTATCGATTCATCTATTGCCGCATAATCGGTGATAAGAACGCCCTTAAAGCCAAGCTTTTCGCGCAATACGTCTTTCATAAGACGGCGGTTAACGGTGCAGGGAATTCTGTCAATGGTGTTGAATGCGGTCATTACGAGCTTTACGCCTGCATCAATGGCGGCTTTGTATGAGGGAAGATGATCGTCGAAGAAAGTTCTCTCGGATATCTCGGTGACATTGTAGTCCCTGCCTGCCTTTACAGCGCCATAGCCTGCAAAATGCTTTACACAGGCAGCTATCTTTCCCTTTACGGAAACGTCATCACCCTGAAAGCCTTTTACCATTGCCGCCGCCATTTTTCCGTTAAGATAAGGGTCTTCGCCCGTGGATTCCATGCATCTTCCCCAACGGCTGTCCTCGCACAGATCAGCCATAGGCGAGAATGTGAGATGGATCCCTGATGCGGCAGACTCACGCGCAGCCGCCGATGAAAGCTCCTCCGCAAGCTTCGGGTCAAAGGTCGAACCGAGAGCGAGCGGCACGGGAAAAGTCGTCCTCATTCCGTGAATGATATCGGTCATAAAAACAGCGGGGATATGGTGCGGCTGATTTTCTATTATCTTCTTCTGGAGCGCGGTAAGCTTTTCTGCGCCTGCTTCACCAAGGACACTTCCGACACGGTACTGCTGATTCGGTTCGAGGTCAAAGTTGACCTAAGGACCGGTATAATTAACGATCTTTCCGTACAGTGCGCCGTTGAACTGTATCATCTGCTCTATTTTTTCAGTAAGGCTCATACTTTCAAGAAGTTCGGCAAGCTTTGCTGTTTCCATATTTTTTGCTCCTTTTCGCAAACTTTGATTTTCATAATTATACAACAACATCATCGGTATGTCAACACAAACGCTTTCGGCTTTTATCCGTTGAAAATACTGTTATTAAAATAGGATTAACACAGATGCGGTTGTGGAATTTACCTTTGATGTGTATAATTATTATAATTATATCGATATATAGGGGGATAAAAAATGCCGCTTTTTAACGACTATCAGCAGGGGTGCAGCTATTTGCACGAAATGCCGAGCTTTTATCAGGAAAACAGTGACAAAGTCAATCCGAGGGTCAGACAGCATATTTTTAACGGTGTGCCCTGCGAATATGACGATAATATAAGAAATGCACCAAAAAGGCATACCAGCGGCAGCAGCATAAGGAACTATGTCCTCGCGGCTCTGTTCATCAACACCGCTCTTGCGGTCGGCAAAGGTATCATTGAGCTGAAAAAGCCGTCGATAGGACTTGCCGTTCTCACCGTTTTTGCTTGTGTCCTGATTTTTGCGGCTCTTATATTTCTGTTCAGAGGGAAAGCGAACAACGCGGCTGTTTCGGCTGCTGACAGCGGCAATGTTCAGTGATTTATCTACCGTTCAAACGGAGTATGCCGCTTTGAGATAGACCATATTGACAAGGACTGTTTTTACTTCGCCGATCTTGGTGATTTTATGGTCAAACTGCCTGTGAACAGAACCATTCCTCCCACGGTGTACGGAGCAGTTATTGTCATAAACGGCGAAGAATACTTTTATCTTCTCGTATAAAGTAGAAACTATGGACAGGATCATAACCGATGTAAGGGACATATCCGAGATGCCCCGACTTTGCCAGATGAACAATGCATCGTTAGAGCCAAGCCTTGACAGATACATTCTCGGCGGAACAAAATGCACTATGAACGAAAGGCTCTGCCGCTCGCTCAAAGCGCATATCGAAAGGTCGGTTGGACTTTCGACCATTTCTGCAGTCATATTTAAGGTCATCGGGATAATGCTCCTGCTGACCATTATTTTTCCGCTCATATCAATAATATTCTGTGCTGCAAAGGG
The DNA here is from genome assembly GCA_937926145.1 of uncultured Ruminococcus sp. Classification (GTDB taxonomy): domain Bacteria; phylum Bacillota; class Clostridia; order Oscillospirales; family Ruminococcaceae; genus UMGS363. Next base: position 36,644 of record CALANW010000081.1, read on the forward strand.
CGACGGCAGATCGGCCGCCATAACTTTTATTTTCATAGTCCCGATCATTGCTTTCGATGTGTTCCTTTTGTGGCTGTCTTCACAGCAGAAAAAGCAGCATAACAGCTATTCCAAAGCTATGGAGAACATCGTTCCGAATCATAGTGAATGTTACAGATACAAGCGCCGTGAGATAATGCGGTATTCCTACGACAGCGTTGACAGCACGGAATACAGGTATTATATCGACCTTGAAAATTTTATTGTTGAGCTTATCAACCCTTCCGAAAAATGGGGTTTTTCGGAGTATGTTTATGGCGCGATACTGAACGTGAACGGGAGATCGGTATTTATGCTTTTCTACGAAGAATAATGCCGATATCCTTTAAATTTTCCCGCTGCTGCCAAGTATCATTCTCTCCATTTCCCTCGCGGCGATGCTGAGAGAATGTTTTTTTCGCTTTACAAAGCAGACTTTTCGGTGCGGAACTTCCTCTGTCAGCGAGAGCCGCAGAATACCCTGCTCTGTTGAATATTCGGCGAGAAATTCTTCGGGGACAAAGCCTATCCCGAGGTTATTTTTCACCATTGGGAGTATCTGGTCAGCCGTTGCGGCTTCGATATCGGGCGAAAATACACAGCCGTAACGCTCGAACCACTCGGAATAAAGTTCGTATGTCTTTGTCTGCCTGCCGAGGGAGATGAGCGGCATTTTAGATATCTCCGAAAGTGAAAGTTCTCTTTCCGCAAGTTCCGAAAACGCTGTTCCGCAGACGGCAGTTTCCTTTATATCCATAATTTCCGATGAAGCAAGCGAATTCATTTCGCCCGTGGGAGTTGTGACAACGGCAATATCCGCAAGCCCGTCATTGAGCGCCGAGAGCGCCTGCGGTGTGGAGTGGTTGAACAGCCTTAAACGAACTCCGGGATATTTCTGACGATATTCATTCAGCACGGGCAGAAGAAAGCACCTCAGAGCTATCTCGCTCGTTCCGATAGTCACAAGACCTTTGTTGAGTGAGCGTTCAAGGCTTATCTCCTCCTCGCCTGCCTGTATCTGCTCAACGGCGGCGGAGATGTGCGCATAGAGCCTTTCGCCCTCGGGAGTGAGCGTCACGCCTTTTCTTGAACGTACAAAAAGGGTGCAGTTCAGTTCACTTTCGAGGTTTTTTATCGTTCGGGTAATATTGGACTGATTATTCATCAGCGCCTCCGCCGCACGGGTTATGCTGCCGTATTTTGCGGCGTAATAAAATATCTTGTAATAATCAAAGCTTATATACATACTGCCCCTCCGTGATCTCGACTATATGTATAAGTATATAATAATTGCGAAGCTATGTCAACAAAAACAAAGCCGACTTTATACTGACCCGAAGATCGGCATAAAGTCGGCTTTGCTTTTGAAAGGACTATAAACCGTAAGATGGTATCTTAACTTAACTTAGCTTAAAAGAGCAACAGCTGTTCCCATATATGTTACAGTTTCATCAGCTGAAAGGTACTTGCCCTCGTAAACAGCGCCTGCTGCATTCAAAATGTACACCTGATCGCTGTCGTTCTCGGCAAAGCCGATCTCGAAGTCCTGTGATGTGTAAACGTCGGTAACTGTGAGAAGCGTCCAGTTCATTCCGTCTTCATCTGTGTTGGTTTCAGCTGCGTATGTTCCGCAGATAACATCTCCCGAACCGTCAGGGCTGTATACGAAAAGTGAAGCCATAGGTGTGCCCGAAGGAGCTGTGAACATAGAGAAAACAAGCTCATTCTGGTTTTCATCAGCTGCATAAACGCCTACGCTGATCATATCGGAAGTAACATCGAGAAGTGTGAACTCGCCTGATGTGCTGCTGTCAGCTGCTTCGCCATCATCGGAAACTTCTGCTTCATCAGCTTCGCCTGCATCTTCTACTTCAGCAGCTGCTGCATTGTCGGGTTCGGAATAATCATCGGAAACATCGCTGTCACCGCAAGCTGCCATTGTAACTGCGAGCATACACATTGCAAGGATCGCTGTAATTTTCTTTTTCATAATATTATCTCTCCTAAAATTAAATATTCTATGCTTTATTTGCATTGTCCCTATTTTAGCACTTTAGAAAAATAATTTCAATGATTTTTTACATAAATTTAATATTTAAAAATAAACTTATTTTACAATATTTTCACAAATATTTATAGTTTCAGATAATTTTATTAAAATATAGTGACAAATCAAGCTGATTGTGTTATAATAGTTTAAATATAGTTATATACATATTAATATTTTAGCAATATATAAGGAGCAATGCAATAAAAATAATAGAAAACAAAATAAAATGCTTAAAATGCGGCGATATCATCGTTTCGGAGAGCGTTCACGAATACAAAAGCTGTTCCTGCGGCGCTTGCTCGGTCGATGGCGGCAAAAGTTATTTATACTAAACACCATTTAAAATTTGAAAAAAATCAAGCCGACAATCTCGAATATATTGGATTTCGGCGCAGATTTTTTCCTTTATTTTATTGGTGTTTAGTATTACGGCGCGGCGGCAATAAGGAAAACTGGGAAGAGTTAAGCGTACTCGAACCCGATGACAATATCGAAGCTGACCCAAAATCAGCGGAGAAACATCTTGATGTGCAGGAAATACTTAATGAAAAATTCGGCGGCATCAAAATTTCCGATGATGTCCTTGATGAAGTGGCAGGCGAACTTGCCGAACGATGCACTGATAACGGAAGAATATGATAAAAGCGGCTGATGCGTTGGATATTGCATCAGCCGCTTATGCTAAACACCATTTATAATTTGAAAAAATCAAGCCGATATCCCGCAGCTGTTTTTAACAGGTTTGTATTGGATTTCGGCGCAGATTTTTTCTGTATTTTATTGGTGTTTAGTATTATTATTAAGTTTATGCCGCCTTTATCACCCTTACCGCCCTATAATCGGTAAAAACGCTCCGATCATCTTCATATTTTTTGACCGAACGGATAATATTTCCCGCAAGGTCATATTCATAGCTGTATGTTGTCACATAAGTGCCTGCGGAATAATTTGCCATCTCATTATCGTGGTCGGCGGTGAATATTTCTTCAGAAAGATCCCCGTTTTTGTCGTATATATATTCGTATTTAAGAGTACCGCCATAGGTTCTCAGCACGTATATTTTCTCCAAAAGCTTTCCGTCCCCGTCAAATTTATAGCTGTAACAATAATCATCGCATCGGTCACAGCCGTTGTCATAGTATTCCGTTGTAACGCTGTTCTCACATATAAGTCTGCCGCCGCTGTCATATTCATAGGTAATGGTTCGGGCAAGATTCATATCCTTGTCAAAACGCTCGGTTTTTGAAATAAGGCCGCTTGCATTATATTCCGTTGTTCTGACCATATTGTAATATATATCCTGACCGACCTTTTCATACCTGACTTCAAGCCCGTTTTCGTATGTATAGGTTTCCGTTCTTCCGTCGGTATAATTTCGTATCTCCTTGATAAGCTCATCTGTATCGCCTTTGTAAAAATACTCTGTTATGCAAAGGATCTCTCCCTTTGAAAAAGAAGAAAATTCGGTGCGTGTTTCAATGCGTCCAAAGTCATCGTATGTAAGCTCGTCATCGTCAGGAAGCAAGTTTCCGTTTTCATCATAAGTATAAATACGTCCGCTGTTATATATCTCTGATCTGATCTTTCCGCTCGGATAGTAGGTGTATCTCAGTTTTTTATTGTACTCATCTTCAAGAGGTTTTCCTGCATAATCATAAGAATAGCTGTTCTCATCAACATTTCCGCTTTCGGTATACTCTGTGCGGCTGAATGTCTTTTTAAACACAATATCATATTCAAGATCAACGTCAAGCACTTCTTCAAGCTCCGCAAGAGAGTCCCTGTCCTTGTAATACTCGTCAAGCAAAGCGGAGATAATGCTCGGCGATTTTTCCTCTATATCCAAGACCTCACTGTACGGCATAAGCTTCCACTGCGGTTCAAGCTTACTAAAATATGAACGGATATATTCGTTGTATTGCTCTTCATTTTCAAAGCCGCTGTATTCGTATCCCATTGCGCCGCTGAAAGAATACCGCCCGATATATTCCGATGAAAGCTTTCGTCCGTTCAGCTCCAGCTTTATTATGCCGCCGTCCCCTGCCGTGCCGCCGACAAAACATTCCGCAAAGTATTGATCTTCCCCGTCAAGGATAAAGCTTTGGGGGATATCTCCGTTATATGAACACCATGTTTTCTCATCGGTAAAAACAGTTCCGCCGTCAGGTTCAGCCATAAATGCACCCTTATTGTCAACGGAGAAAACAGCCGATGCGGATATATTTGCCGCTGCCTGAATGACAACCTCGGGAGTGCCGTCCGAATCAAGGTCGCAGACATAACAGTACGCCGCCTGCGGCAGCACCTCGTTAAAGCTTTCAAGCTGTACAAGCTTCTCCATATAGCTTTGCACACGGTCGTCATTGCTGTAACTCACCGTCCGGGAAGTTTCCCCCATTTCAGTTTCCGAAGCAACCGTTTCCGCAGGTATGGTTTCACCCGTTGTTTTCGTCGAAGTGAGAGACTCACTCTCCGATGCTTCAGCCGTTTCCGAAACTACCTCCGAATTTATATCATTCGCATTTGCACACGCACAAAGCATCACCGCCGACAATGCACAGATAAGCACACTTTTAAAATTCATAAAAACACCCCCATTTCAACAAATATCCTTAATAATATGATATCAGACCCGAGGACATATTTCAATTACAAAGCGGTTACATTATGGTGATTTTTTGAAGCTAAAAAAGACACCCTTTTCAGAGTGTCTTTAAGCCTATATTTAATTTAAACGCGAACTGCCCACGGGGGCTTCCCCATTCAATTTTGATTTGTCACACTGTCAAACAGACCCTCTTCGCGAACACAAACTTTATTTCCATTAAAAACAAGCGTAACGAAGTGAAGCGTGGCGCGAACTGCCCGCGGGGGCTTCCCCGCCCCGCTACTTCTTCCAAGTAACAGGCGCAAAAAGCAGCAGCATCGGGAAAAGCTCCAGTCTGCCTGCGAGCATATCAAATATCAGCACCATTTTGGAAAACGGTGAGAAGAATCCGAAATTCGCAGTCGGTCCTACAAGATCAAGTCCAGGGCCGATGTTGTTTATCGTCGTCGTAACGGCGGTGAAATTCGTTATCATATCATAATCTTCAAAGGATATGCAGAGCAGAGATATCACAAAAACGAGGATATAGCATACCATAAACACGTTTACCGAGCGGATAACTTCGTGTTCGATCTCGTGCTGATCCATACGGATCTTCTTGACCTGCTTCGGGTGAATGAGCGTGTGAAGCTCCTTGCCCATACTCTTAAAGAGGATAACTATTCGGTAGACCTTTATTCCGCCGCCCGTACTGCCCGTGCAGGCGCCGATGAACATTATCAGAACGATTATCGTTCGTGAAAGCTCAGGCCAGAGGTTGAAATCGACCGCCGAAAATCCCGTTGAAGATATCACGGACGAAACGGTGAATATCGCACTGCGGAATGCTGCACCGACCGACGGGAAAAGATTTTTGATATTGACCGTGATGAGCGTCGTTGCGACAGCGATTATACCGAGGAAATACCACACCTCGGATATTTTCAGCGCATCTTTGAACTTCTTGCTCAGAATAAGGAAATAAACGTTGAAGTTTATTCCGAACAGTATCATAAACACCGTTACTACCATTCGCACGAACTCGGAATATCCTGCAAGTCCGTCATTTTTTACCGCAAAGCCGCCCGTTCCTGCGGTCGCAAAGGCGGTGTTCATCGCTTCAAAAACGGTCATTCCGCCGAAAAGAAGCAGGATAAACTCTATCGCCGTCATTACAAGATATATCGAATACAAAAGCAGCGCCGTCGTTTTTATCCTCGGCACAAGCTTGCTGACCGAGGGGCCCGGGCTTTCCGCTTTCATAATATGCAGATTTTGTCCGCCCGAGAGCGGCAGAAATGCCATAATGAATACAAGCACGCCCATTCCGCCGACCCAGTGCGTAAAGCTTCGCCACAAAAGCAGCGACTTAGGCATTGCCTCAACGTCGGAAAGTATCGTTGCGCCCGTTGTCGTGAAGCCCGAAACGGTTTCAAACAGCGCGTCAACATAGCTCGGTATAGCGCCCGAAAAGACGAACGGCAGAGCGCCGAACGCACTGAGAACTATCCAGCTGAGCGAAACTATAACATATCCGTCACGGGAATGCAGACTGCTCTCTTTCGGCTTTTTCATCGTTATCGGAACGCCTATCGCGGAGCATACCGCTATTGTTATTATCAGCGGAACTATCGCAGCTTCACCGTAAACTATCGCCGCTATCAGCGGTATTATAAGAAAAAACGCCTCAAAAATCAATATCCAGCCAAGGATATAAACTATCATCGGAAAATTCATTTCTAATACCTCTGTCAGTCGTTAGTCAAGAATATCGGAAATATCGTGCGGACGGATATCCGAAACAACGATGACCGAATCATTTTTCTCAATGACATCGCTGCCTCGCGGGATTATAACTCTGTTTCCGCGGAGAATTACCGCAACAAGAACGTTCGGTTTGAATTTAAGCTCCATAAGCGGCTTTCCGAGTACGGGCGAAGTGTCCTTTATCAGAAATTCGGCAGCCTCCGCCTTGCCCTTGATGATGCTGTAAACGGTCTGAACGTTGCTTCCGATAGTATTTTTCATCGCGCGGACATAGCTAACGATAAGCTCCGAGGTGATATTTTTCGGGTAGATTATCGAATCAAGGTCGAGCTGCTTTATAACATCGAAAAAGTCGATGCGGTTTATCTTTGTGACGAGCTTTTTGCAGCCCTTTACCCTCGCGAAAAGAGAGAGCATAATGTTTTCTTCGTCGAGGTTTGTGAGAGCGGCAAAGGAATTTGCATTTTCCAGTCCCTCTTCGAGAAGTATCTGCTGGTCTGCGGCATCTCCGCAGATAACGGTGACTTCGGGGAGCGCCGTACAGAGCTTTTCGCAGCGCTTAGGGTCTTTTTCGATAAGCTTGAGCGAAATTCCTGCTTTTCTGAGTATTCTGCAAAGGTAATAAGCGACATCACCGCCGCCTGCTATCATACAATCCTTTACCTGATTGATCTTGTAGTCGATCTTTCGGAAAAATGCGTTTGCATTCGCTGGCGAAGCTATAACTGAGATAATGTCCTTTTCCTCGAACACGAATTCACCGTTCGGGATAAACGCTTCGTCCCCTCTTTCGACCGTGCAGACGAGGACATCGCATTTAAGCTTCGTTGCTATCTCCTTGACGGAGCAGCCCGTAAGTACGCAGTTTTCGGGCAGACGGAACTTCATCAGATCGACCTTGCCCTTTGCGAAAGTATCTATCTTTATCGCCGACGGGAAACGAAGCACACGCGCTATCTCAGCCGCCGCCTGAAATTCGGGGTTTATTACCATTGCAAGTCCGAGTTCTTCCTTCAGATAAGGCGCTTCGGTGCTGTACTGAGGGTCACGCACACGGGCGATGGTCTGACAGTTACCTTCTTTCTTCGCGATAAGACAGCAGAGCAGATTGAGCTCGTCCGAACCCGTTACCGCGATAAGAAGATCTGCGTCCCTGATGCCAGCCTCCTGCTGGACAAGGTGGGTCGCACCGTTTCCCGTCACACCGAGAACGTCAAGACGGGAAGTAACATCGTTCACCTTGGTCGAATCGACATCGATCACGGTAATGTTATCGCCCTCATCGTTAAGACGGTGGGCAAGCTCCTCTCCGACTTTTCCGCAGCCGACAATAATTATATTCAAAACCGATCACACTCCTGAAAGGTCAAAAATCCTATTTTTTTCAATACATCGATAGTATAGCACTTTTCAAAGGCTATGTCAACTGCGGTATTTTATATTCGGAAAACACCGTTGACCTTTGAAAAACAGTGTGATATAATGTATTTGGTTTTATTAAATATGATAAAGGAGGTCAAAAAATGCTGATAACAATAATTTCATCGTTAATGATAATGGCTGCATATTTTCTTCTGTACGGCGGAGTGGGCTTTATTCAGGATAAGAGGTTTTTCTCCTCTGCACACAAGGATATTTTAGCTGTTATCCCCGATAAGAAAGTAAGATTCCGAGGCGCTCATATAGTCGGCTGGGTGATGATCGCAGTATTGCTCCTGCTGTTTGCAGGCTCGCTCGTTCTCAACGTATGGGACGGAGTGAAAAACGGTTTCGGCTTTCTTAAATTCTTCGGAAGATTCATCGCGATGCTCTATATTATGGAAATTTACGATATTATCTTCTTCGACTGGGTGCTGCTCTGCCACTCAAATTTCTTCCCGCATTTTTATCCCGAGGTCAAAGGCATAGTCGGACCGTATATGTTCGGCTACAATAAAAAGCAGCATATCATACATTTTATTGTATATATCCCCGTCTGCGCCGCAGCCGCATGGATCTGCACACTCTTCTAAGGCACATAAAAAGTATGATCTTCCTGCGATAATTTAAGCTGAAAAGCTTTTTATTTTATTCAAAAGTTACCCTACGCTAACTTACAGAAAGGACAGAAAACAATGAAATATTCATTCCAAGCATGGCTGTTCAGCAACTTTTACCACAGCGCCGTAAAAGCAGAGCTGAAAAAGCGCGGTTTTCCCAAAAGCACCGCGCAGAAGACAGCAAAGGAAAACAAGGCTATCGTTCTTCGTGCAAAGGAGATCGGAAAATCAAGACTTGTAAGCTCATACATAATGGCAAGCTACTACATCGCTCTTAACCGCAGTACGGGAAAGTCTGCGGAAGAAAATTTCGAAATATTCCGTGACGGCCTATGCGCTTCAAAGCTTTTCCGCAAGGCGCTCGGCAACGCCGAAAGCTACCTTGACCCGAAGAAAATGGAGGGACGGCTCAAATGGTCGGAAGAAAGCCATAAGCGGCTGTATGAAAATGACTGGGTCGTTGATATCCTCCCCGGAAACGGCGAATATGACCTCGGATATGATTATCTCGAATGCGGAGCGTGTAAACTCTGCAAAGACGAGGGCTGTCCCGAGATCACGCGGTATATCTGCCGAATGGATTTTGTCCTCGCCGATATAATGGATATGAAGCTTGTTCGTACGGGTACTATTGCAGAGGGTGCAAAGCTTTGCGATTTCCGATACAGCAAAAAATAAAACAAAAAGTTTACGTCTGCGTTTAATACTGACTTTTAATCAAAGTGCAGACAAAAAATCGGCGCAAAAGCCATATAAAGCTGTTAAACAGCTACGAGCTTTTGCTTGATTTTTTATACACTTTCAGTTTAAAAATTAGTATAAGGAGGTACAATGGAAAAATACATCTGGCTGTTCCCCATTATCTTTATTTTTCACGATATGGAGGAAATTATCGGATTTGGGATATGGCTGAAAAACAACAAAAAGCTGCTTGGAGAAAAGTACCCGAAAATCCTCAGTACATACAAGGATTTCTCCACAGAGGGCTTCGCTTTGGCGGTGTTTGAAGAGCTTGCCGTGTGCATCGCAGTGTCCGCACTCACACTTGCCGATATCGATTTTATAAAGTATATGTGGCTCGGCGCATTTGCTGCCTGCACACTGCATTTTGTTATCCATATCGGTCAGGCGATCGTCCTAAGGCAGTATATCCCTGCGACCGCCACGAGTATTATCTGCCTGCCGATAAGCGTGTGGATACTGTACCGCTGTTTTTCATCGATAAGCGGCAATTGGCTTTATGCGGCGGCTTTTATCGCTTTGGGTATAGTATTGGTTGCGGTAAATCTGAAATTCGCGCAGAAGCTCATCGGTATGTTTACAAGAAAAGCGGGAATTCCGCCGATAGTTTAAGTGAACGCTTTTATTTTTTGCCCAGAAGTTACCCTAAGCTAACTTTGCCAAAAAAGAAAACAATATGAAAAAAGTTTACGCCTGCGTTTAATACTAATTTTTAATCAAAGTGTAGACAAAAAATCGGCGCAAAAGCCATATAAAGCTGTTAAACAGCTACG
>CALANW010000082.1 GCA_937926145.1 uncultured Ruminococcus sp.
TATCACGTTCTGTTTAACTTTTTGAATGTGAATTGCGCCTTTTAACTTATAGATATTTCACTATTGCGGCAAGCTTTGTGCTGTTAGTATGGGGAGTTTCGCACTCTGCGGAGTGCGACAAGGGACTCCGTCCCCTTGACCCCTGCCACCCTTTAAAAAGCGTGGACGTAAACTTTAATTTTGTGCCACTTTTTTCAATAATATACTTTTTCGACAGGCTGCTTGAAGCGTAAATACACGAACGAAATGAGTGTATTTACACTTCAACTCAATTGACGCAGATTTTTTATAATTTTACTTGAATAAAGCTTCAAAATGTGATATAATTAATTATCTGTTATGATTAGAGGGAAGAGATATGAAAATTGTTATGCTCGAGGCGGCTTCCGTTTCCCGTGGCGATATTCCTTTCGATGATATTTATAAATTGGGCGAAGTCCGTGAATTTCCGCTCACTCCCAACGACAGGATCGTTGAAAACATTGGTGATGCGGAGGCGGTGCTTTGCAACAAAACGCCTTTTACGGCTGAAATTATGGATAAATGCCCGAAATTACGCTATATTGGCATCTGCGCGACGGGTTACAACAATGTTGACCTTGAAGCGGCTTCGCGTTTGGGGATAGTTGTGACGAACGTCCCTGCTTACTCCGATATGGCGGTGGCGCAGCAGGTTTTCGCTTACATTCTCCGCTACTGCAACAGAACAGGTGATTACGACCGCTTTGTAAAGGACGGCGGCTGGGTCCGCTCGGCTTCGTTCTCGGTATTCGATTATCCAACTGTGGAACTGGACGGAAAAGTTCTCGGAATTTATGGCTATGGCAGGATAGGTCATGCTGTTGCCCGAATTGCGCGCGCATTCGGAATGAAAGTGCTTGTTCACACGCGCACTGTTCGCAATGAGGACGGCGTTGAATATGTTTCGCTTGATGAGATGCTTTCGCGAGCTGATTTTATCACTCTGCACTGCCCTCTCACGCCTGAAACGAACGGACTTGTTGACATTGACTTTCTGAAAAAGTGCAAGCCTACGACGATGCTCATAAACACCTCGCGCGGCGCTGTTGTGAACGAGGCTGATCTTCGCTTTGCGCTTGACAATGGGATAATTGCGGCGGCAGGACTTGATGTGCTTGCGCAGGAGCCAATGACTGCGGACGATCCTTTGCTCGATTCGGACAAATGTATGATAACTCCGCACGTTGCCTGGTCGCCCATTGACACTCGCAGGCGTTTGATGAAAGTCGTTGCGGAAAATCTGGCGGCGTTCATTTCGGGAAAACCGCAAAACAAGGTGAACTGATATGGACTTTACGAATATAACAGCTTGCGGCGGTGACTGCACGGGCTGCGAGCATTACAAAAGCGGCATCGAAAATCTGAAAAGGCTCGGGGAAATTTACTTAAAGGAGAAAAACAATGTTTAACATCAACGATAAAAAAAGAGTGGTAATAAAGCTTGGCTCGTCCACGCTCACACACAACACGGGAAAGCTCAACATTCGCCGAATGGAGAACCTTGTAAAAGCAATGGCTGACATTCAGAACAGCGGCAAGGAACTGACGCTCGTTTCATCGGGTTCTATCGCGCTCGGACGCTCAAAACTCGGCTTGACCGAACGCCCCAAGGAAACACGTTTGAAGCAGGCATGCGCAGCTATCGGACAGTGCGAACTTATGTATATGTATGACAAGCTTTTCGGTCAGTACAATCTCACCGTAGCGCAGCTTCTTCTCACGAAATACAGCATTGAAGGTTCAAGAAGCCACCACATCGTCAACACTATGGAAGAGCTTCTCTCGCGCGGGATTATCCCCATAATCAATGAAAATGACACGGTCGCTATCGATGAGCTGGAGCTTGAGATCGGCGAGAATGATTCGCTCGGTGCTTATGCTGCCAACATTGCAAAAGCTGACCTGCTGATAATTCTTTCGGACATTGACGGCTTTTACGATTCCAACCCGAACACTAACCCAGATGCGAAGCTTATCCCTGTTGTACACGAAATAACCGATGATATCCGTGCGCTTGCTACCGACGCTGTTTCGGGACTCGGCACGGGCGGAATGATAACGAAGCTCAACGCTGCCAAGATCGCTATGGACGGCGGCATTGATATGGTGATACTCAACGGCAGAAAACCCGATCAGCTCTACGATCTTTTTGACGGAAAGCAGGTCGGAACGCTTTTCACCGTACATGACTAAGGAGGAAATGCTATGAATTACGCTGAAACACTCGGAAGCCGTGCAAAGGCTTGCAGAAAGGCTGCCGCAACGGCAAGCACCGCCGAAAAGAACGCTGCTCTCGCCGCAATATCCGCCGCTTTGAGAGAGAGCATCGATGTTATCCTCGACTCGAACGAAGCTGACCTTATCGCTGCCCGTGAGAATGGAATGAGCGAGGCGATGCAGGACCGACTTCGCCTTACCGCTGACAGAATAAACGGCATCGCTGACGGTGTTGACGATGTTATCAAGCTTGAAGACCCTATTGGCGAGGTAATAAGCGGAAGCGTTCGCCCGAACGGAATGAGCATCACAAAGGTTCGCGTTCCGCTCGGCACTATTGCTATAATTTTTGAGTCAAGACCTAATGTTACGGTCGATGCGGCTGTGCTTTGCCTTAAATCGGGCAACGCTGTTATCCTCCGAGGCGGCAAGGAGGCTTTCAACTCGAACCGCTGTCTTTGCAGCATTATGAGGTCGGCACTTGCGAAGGTCGGTTTCCCCGAGGATCTTATCCAGTTTGTTGAGGACACTTCAAGAGAGGTTTCAAACGAGCTTATGCGCTGCTCCGACTACATTGACGTGCTTATCCCGAGAGGCGGCGCAGGACTTATCCGTGCCTGCAAGCAGAATGCGACCGTTCCCGTAATTGAAACGGGCACGGGAAACTGTCACGTTTTCGTTGATGAAACGGCTGATCTTCCAATGGCTGTAAGCATCGTCAACAACGGCAAGACGCGCCGTGTTTCGGTTTGCAATGCTGTTGAATCTCTGCTTGTACACGAAAATGTTGCAGAAGAATTTCTCCCGATGATAAAGGCAAAGCTTGACGAAAAGCACGTTGAGATACGCGGCTGTGAACGCACAAAGGCTATTCTCGGCGACAGCATCGTTACTGCGACCGAGGAAGATTATGCTACGGAATTTCTCGATTACATCATCTCGGTAAAAGTCGTAAAGTCGCTTGACGAGGCTATCGAACACATTGACAAATACACAACTCACCACTCGGAATGTATCGTTACAAATGACCTTGCGAACGCTGAACGTTTCCAAAAAGAGATAGATGCGGCGGCTGTTTATGTCAACGTTTCGACTGCGTTCACAGACGGCGGAATGTTCGGACTTGGCGCTGAGATAGGAATTTCGACCCAGAAGCTTCACGCGCGCGGACCTATGGGACTTCGCGAGCTCACCTCGATGAAATTCCTCATTGGCGGAAACGGTCAGATACGCTCCTAAGCGGCAGTGCAAAATTATTTCAAGGTGGTTTTATGAACAATAACGATAATAAGGACAAGGACATTTTTGACTACGACAGCTATGTAAAATCCAACGGAAAAAAGAAGAAAAAGCCGCGTACGCCGAAGCCTGCGAAAGCACCCAAAGAACCTAAGCCTGCCAAAGAAAACAAGCCTGCCAAAGAGCCGACCGCTTCGGAAAAGAAGAAGCCCGAAAAGAAGCTTGACGAATCTATCGAAAGCATACGCAAGATGTTTGACGATGCGCTCGATGAACAGTCGGAGGAGCTTGCGGAGCTGACAATGGCTGAACCCGAACCTGAGATGCCCGACCTCGGCAAGGGCGGCAAGCGCAAGGGTTATCTTATCCTCGGCGTGCTGATAATTATACTTGCGGTGATAGGTCTTATTTCGACCGTTAGCTTCACCGTTGACAAGGTAAAGGCTTTCGCCGATAACACTCAGCAAAAGACCGAATTCGCGCGGTTCATCTACCCGGTTGTAATATGCGACCCTGCGCCGTTCGGACAGAGCGTAAAGCTTCGCAGTGACACTGTGATAACGGCGGCTATCTGGGACATCATACTTTACGAGGACAAGAGCAAGTACGACTCGGATTTCGATATGATAATCGTTCCCGAACTTGACGTTGAACAACACGCGGCAAAGCTTTTCGGAACGGGACTTTCGATAAAGCATCAGTCTATCCTCGGTGCGGACGTACAGTTTTACTATAACGAGGACATAAAGTCCTACCGAATCCCTGCGAACCCGAAATACTTCACCTACTCCCCTTACATTGAGGACATAACGAGGGTCGGAGAAAGCTACACGATAACCGTTGGTTACGTTTCTCCAACGCCTGCGTGGCTGACGCTCACGGGTGATGAAACGCCCAAGCCCGAAAAATATGTAAACTACATCGTTCAGAAGCGCGGTGACGAATACACTCTTCTCGGCATACAGCAATCGGACAAAGTACCCGAAGAGGCAGGGAATTATTAATGCGTAATTCGTAATTGCACAACAATGTTGGGCATCGTAATTGCGTAATTATTTGATTCTGCAAATTTATGTCAATTACTGTTATGGACGGGTTTTCCGTTCCGATTTGCACAAATGAATATTATTTACAATATTTTATCGTAGGGGCGGATTCCATATCCGCCCGATTTCCCACTTATTTTAAAACGAAAGGAATAAAAATATGAACAGTGAGATAAGAGATCCCGAACTTTGGCAGGACGGCGAGATAAAAATTGACTGGGTAAAGGCTAATATGCCGCTTTTGCGCAGCTTTGAAAAGGAATTTTCCGAAACAAAGCCTTTTGCAGGCGTGAAGATCGCTCTTTCGGTACATCTTGAAGCAAAGACGGCTTACCTTTGCAAGGTTCTTGCGGCAGGCGGTGCTGAGATGTACGTCACGGGCAGCAATCCGCTCTCAACGCAGGACGATGTTGCGGCTGCGCTCGTTCATGACGGACTTAACGTTTTCGCTTGGTACGATGCTACCGATGAAGAGTACCACCGTCACACCTCGCGCGTTATCGAAGCAGGTCCTAACATCATAATCGACGACGGCGGCGACCTTGTTCACCTTATCCACACCGAATACAAGGACAAAATTGCCGATGTTATCGGCGGCTGTGAGGAAACCACAACGGGTATTATCCGTCTTATCGCCATGGACAAGGCAAAGGAACTCAAATTCCCGATGGTTCTTGTAAACAATGCCGACTGCAAGCATCTTTTCGACAACCGTTACGGCACTGGTCAGTCCGTTTGGGACGGGATCAACCGCACGACCAACCTTATCGTTGCAGGAAAGAACGTTGTTGTCGCAGGCTACGGCTGGTGCGGCAAGGGTGTTGCAATGCGCGCAAAGGGACTTGGCGCAGAAGTTATCGTAACCGAAGTTGACCCGATAAAGGCAATGGAAGCCGTAATGGACGGTTTTAAGGTAATGAAGATGAGCGAAGCCGCAAAGGTCGGCGACTTCTTCATCACCGTAACAGGCTGCCGCGACGTTATCACCGAGGAGCATTTCTATCTTATGAAGGACGGCGCTATCTGCTGCAACGCAGGACATTTTGATGTCGAAGTCGATGTTGCCGCTCTCCGCAGAATTGCCGTTGAGTCAAAGGTCGCACGAAAGAACATTATGGGATATAAGCTTTCCAACGGAAATACTATCAACGTTATCGCCGAGGGCAGACTTGTGAACCTCGCCGCAGGTGACGGACACCCTGCCGAGATAATGGATATGAGCTTTGCAATTCAGGCGCTTTCCGCACTTCACCTTGTCAAGAACAAGGGCAATATTGGCGCAGACGGAATGACTATCGATGTTCCGAAGTACATCGATAACGAAGTTGCCCGCCGCAAGATAAAGTTCTGGGGAATGGAAATAGATTCGCTTTCCGAAGAGCAGAAAAAGTATCTGGGTTCGTTCTAATACTAATTTTTAATCAAAGTGTAGAAAAAAAATCGGCGCAAAACCCATATATGCAAGCTTTTGCTTGATTTTTTGTACACTTTCAGTTTAAAAATTAGTATAAGATTTCAATATAAACCGAAAGGCGCAGGAAATCAAACTCCTGCGCCTTTTTCATATTATTTTATCTCCTGCTCCAAGCTGTCGAAATATTCCGTATCAAAAAATTCGGAAAGTGTGATATCAAGACCGTCACATATCTTTTTTATCGTTGAGACCGTGGGTTTTGTGCTGCTTCGCGAGAAAATATTATTAAGCGTTGACTGCGTAATGCCGCAGATAGTCGATAATTTGTTGAGTGTAATGTTTCTTTCATCGCACAGTTCACGGATACGTCTTTGAATAGCCTGTGTAAGCATTTTTTATAACTCCTATTATACAATATATTTATATTGTATAAAATTAACTCTGCAAAGTTTAACCCTTAGCCGTTGACTTCATTGTTTAAATATGCTAGAATTAACTCTATAGAGTTATTATGATAAAAAGGACGCAATTTATGAAAAATGTATGCTTTACAGGACACAGATATATCCAAAATGCAGAGAAATTATCCAATGACTTAATATATATTATAGAATTGCTCATTCAAAAAGGTACAGTTAATTTTTTTACAGGTGGAGCAATAGGTTTTGACAGTATTGCAGCTCAGAAAATCATTGAATTTAGGAAAAATTATCCGCAAATCAAACTTACTCTTATTCTACCCTGCTATGAAGAAGAACAAACATTGCATTGGACAAATATTCAGAAAAACGAATTTCAAAGAATTCTTTTAAATGCTGACAATGTTGAGTATGTTTCTGAACATTACTTCAATGGGTGTATGAAAAAACGTAATTTGCGGCTCGTTGAACTTGCAGACTGCTGTATATGTTACTATAACAATAAAAAAAGCGCCAGCGGAACGGGTCAAACCGTCCGTATGGCGCTAAAAAAGAATATCACTATAATCAACTTATATAATCAAAAAATCTATCCAAAATCCATATTTTAATCTTTTATTTCAAATACTTCTTCAAATATTTACCCGTATAAGACTTCGCGCACTTTGCAATTTCCTCGGGAGTGCCGCATTTTACAAGCGTTCCGCCGCCTACGCCGCCCTCTGGGCCAAGGTCGATGATATAGTCGGCTGTTTTTATCACATCGAGGTTATGCTCTATGACAAGGACTGTATTTCCGCCCTCGGTAAGTCTTTGCAGGACTTCGATAAGCTTGTGGACATCGGCGGTGTGAAGTCCCGTTGTCGGTTCATCGAGGATATAGAACGTTCTGCCCGTTGCTCGCTTGGAAAGCTCGGTCGCAAGCTTTACTCTCTGCGCTTCGCCGCCCGAAAGCGTTGTTGAGGACTGACCTATTTTGATATATCCGAGTCCGACTTCCTGCAGGGTTTTGAGCTTTCGTGCGATCTTCGGGATATTTGCGAAGAACTCAACGCCCTCATCGACCGTCATTTCGAGAACGTCATAGATATTTTTACCCTTGTAGTAAACGTCGAGCGTTTCACGGTTGTAGCGTTTGCCCTTGCAGACCTCGCACGGCACGAAAACATCGGGCAGGAAGTGCATTTCTATCTTTATGATGCCGTCGCCCTCGCAGGCTTCGCATCTGCCGCCCTTTGTGTTGAACGAAAATCTTCCCGGACCGTAGCCTTTCATTTTTGCATCGTTCGTTCCTGCGAAAAGTTCACGGATATCGTTGAAAACGCCCGTATATGTTGCAGGGTTGGAACGTGGTGTTCTGCCTATCGGTGACTGGTCGATAGCGATGACTTTATCGAGGTTTTCCAGTCCCTCCATTCGGTCAAATTTGCCCGGTCTGATCTTTGCACGGTTGAGCTTTGCGGCGAGGTGCTTATAGATTATCTCGTTAACGAGCGAGGATTTTCCGCTGCCCGAAACGCCCGTTACGCAGGTGAAAATTCCGAGCGGGACTTCAACATCGATATGTTTAAGGTTGTTTTCAGCCGCGCCGAAAATACGGAGAAACTCACCGTTACCCTTTTTGCGCTCAGTCGGGACGGGAATGAACCGCTTTCCGCTGAGATACTGACCCGTTATGGAGCGCTCGCATTTTTCAATGTCCTCGACCGTTCCCGTTGCGACTATCTCGCCGCCGTGAACGCCAGCGTAAGGGCCTACATCGACGATGTAATCCGCGCTTCGCATCGTGTCCTCATCGTGTTCGACTACGATAACGGTATTTCCCGAGTCACGAAGCCTTTTCAGCGTTGCGATGAGCTTGTCATTATCACGCTGATGAAGTCCTATTGACGGCTCATCGAGGATATAAAGCACTCCGACGAGTGACGAGCCTATCTGCGTTGCAAGACGGATTCGCTGGCTTTCGCCGCCCGAAAGCGTTGCCGCCGAGCGTGAGAGCGTGAGGTATTCAAGTCCGACACTTTTCAGAAAGCCAAGTCGGCTGTTTATTTCCTTTATGATACGCTCGCCGATGAGCCGCTGTGTTTCTGTGAGTTCAAGGGTCGAGAAGAAGTCAACTGCGGCGCTTACGGACATATCTGTAAGCTCGGAAATATTCTTTCCGCCGACGGTTACTGCGAGGCTTTCGGGTTTAAGTCTGTTGCCGTGGCAGTCGGGACAAAGCACTTCGCTCATACAATCCTCTATCTCGGAGCGGCTGTACTCGGAATTGGTTTCGTTATAGCGGCGCTGGAGGTTGTTCAGTATGCCCTCGAACGGCTGATAGTAAGTTCCGCCGCCGTAGACGCTTGAACGAACGATTTTCAACTTCTTTTCGCCAGTACCGTAAAGAAATGCGTTGACGGCTTCTTTCGGCAGGTCTTTCACGGGCGTATCGAGCGAAACGCCATATTCATCGGCAATCGCGGAGTAGTACATCATTGCGATAGAATCATCGCTCAGAGTATTCCAACCCATTGCCTTTATCGCGCCCTGCTTTATCGAAAGCTCCTTGTTCGGGATAACAAGGTCGGGGTCTATCCTGCGGAAAACGCCAAGACCCGTACACTTCGGGCAAGCACCGAACGGGTTGTTGAACGAGAACATTCTCGGTGTAAGCTCCTCAATGGAGATATTATGCTCGGGGCAGGCGTAATTCTGTGAAAAAAGCATTTCCTTTCCGCCGATAACGTCTGCAATGACAATTCCGCCCGAGATTGCCGAGGCGGTTTCAACGCTGTCGGTAAGGCGCGAGGTTATCCCCTCTTTTATGACAAGTCGGTCAACGACAATTTCAATGTTGTGCTTTTTATTCTTTTCAAGCTTTATCTCTTCGCTCAGATCGTAGATGATACCGTCGCAGCGAACACGGACATAGCCCGATTTTTTCGCGCGTTCAAGCTCCTTTGTATGCTCGCCCTTTCGTCCTCTTATGACGGGGGCAAGTATCTGGAGCTTTGTTCCCTCGGGGAGTGCCGTTATTGTGTCGGCAATTTGGTCAACAGTCTGCTGTTTTATCTCTCTGCCGCAGACGGGGCAGTGCGGAACGCCTATTCGCGCATACAAAAGTCGGAGATAATCGTATATCTCGGTGACAGTTCCTACCGTTGAACGTGGGTTGTTCGAAGTGCTTTTCTGGTCTATCGAAATTGCGGGTGAAAGCCCCTCGATGCTGTCAACATCGGGCTTTTCCATCTGTCCGAGGAACATTCGGGCATAAGACGAAAGGCTTTCCATATAACGGCGCTGTCCGTCGGCATATATCGTATCGAACGCAAGCGAGGATTTGCCGCTGCCCGAAAGTCCCGTCATAACGACAAGCTTGTCGCGCGGAATTTCGAGGTCAACGTTTTTAAGGTTATGCTCCCTTGCACCTTTGATGATTATTTTGTCGGTTGGCATTTTCTTTTTCCTCTTTCATATTCGGGTAAAGCTTACCCGTTCCTTTATTTTTCTGCAAATTTTATCGGGTGGCGGATAACCGTTTTCCGCTTTTCGGGTACGGTCTTGTTCGGATCTGAAATATATATTTCGTGATGAAGCCGAGCATCGGTCAAGTCGTTTTCATAGCCGTTTTCCTTTATAAAGTCGTCCATAAGCGCGACCGAGCGCGGTTCATCGTCATAAGCTCCGATATGCATTATCTGAACGCAAAGCCCCTCCTCAACGGTGAGAAATTCAGCCGCCGAGCAGTCGAGCTTTTTCTTCCTTGAAGCTTCTTCGACAGCCCATTTGAAGTCTTCCTCCGTCACAAAATCGGGCAGGCGGATAACGGATATCCAACTGAACTTTCCCTTGTCGGAAAAGTCGATATTGCTGTTGTTGCCCTGCCGCCAAAAGCCTTCGAGCGGCGGAACGACATACTCGAAAAATCCGTCTATTTTATGCGATCCTTTATAGCTCATTTTTATTGTATATGCAACGGAGTAAAGCACCCCGACTGCTTTTTTGTACGCGCCGTCCGCTTCGTTCGGGTCGCCCTCGCCTCGGACGGAAATATAGTTCATTTGGGGAACGGTGACGATCTCGGGGCGGCTTTTCGGCATATAAAATTCTTTGTATTCTTTCTTGAAATCAAAAGCCATTATGTCACTTCTTTCCTTTAAGTTCATTTATTCTGTCACGCAGATAAGCGGCGTGTTCAAATTCAAGCAGCTTTGCGGCGTTCTTCATCTCGGCGGTGAGCTTCTCGATAAGAGCCTGCTTTTCTGCGGCGGACATCTGCTTCTGTTTCTGCTTTGAAGTCTTGCCGTCCGTTTCGCTCTTGGACGAAATTTTGATAACGTCGCGAACGTCCTTGATGATAGTTTTCGGCTTGATGCCGTGCTTTTCGTTGTATTCGAGCTGAATCTTGCGGCGGCGCTCGGTTTCGTTTATTGCGCTTTCCATTGAACGTGTTACGCTGTCGGCGTACATTATTACCTGACCGTGCGAATTTCGTGCGGCTCTGCCTATCGTCTGGATAAGCGAGCTTTCCGAACGCAGAAAGCCTTCCTTGTCGGCATCAAGAATTGCAACGAGCGAGACCTCGGGTATATCAAGTCCCTCACGCAAAAGGTTGATTCCGACAAGAACGTCGAATTCGCCCAAACGCAGGTCACGGATTATCTCCATTCGCTCGATAGTGTCGATATCATAGTGCATATAGCGGACTTTTACGCCCATTTTATCGAGGTAAGCTGTGAGGTCTTCCGCCATTTTTTTCGTCAGGGTCGTGACAAGAACACGCTCGCCCTTTGCTGTGCGCTCGTTTATTTCAAGCAGGAGGTCTTCGATCTGACCCTGAACGGGCTTGACGATGATCTCGGGGTCAACAAGTCCCGTCGGACGGATCACCTGTTCAACTATCTGCTCGGACTTTTCACGCTCGAACGGTCCGGGTGTCGCCGAAACGAATATCGCCTGACCTATCTTGTCGTAGAATTCGTCAAAGGTAAGCGGACGATTATCGAATGCTGACGGAAGTCGGAAGCCGTAGTCAACGAGGGTGGTCTTGCGTCCGCGGTCGCCTGCGCTCATTGAGCGTATCTGAGGAAGCGAAACGTGGCTTTCGTCCACGAAAAGCAGAAAATCTTTCGGAAAGTGGTCTAGCAATGTATAAGGTATGCTGCCCGGTTCACGACCTGCAAGGATTCGCGAATAGTTCTCGATGCCCTTGCAGAAGCCTATTTCCTCGAGCATTTCTATATCATAGCGTGTGCGCTGTTCGATTCGCTGTGCTTCGATGAGTTTATCGTTGTCCTTGAAATACTTGATGCGCTCCTCAAGCTCTCGCTCTATCTCCCCTATTGCGCCGTTCATTTTTTCGCGCGAGATAACATAGTGCGAAGCAGGGTAAATTGCGGCGTGTGAGATAGTCGAGGTGACATTTCCCGTAAGAGGGTTGAACTCGGAGATACGGTCAACTTCGTCCCCGAAAAATTCAACTCGGATAGCTGTATCGGTCGCACCTGCAGGGAAAATTTCAACGGTATCTCCCCTGACGCGGAACTTATTTCGTGTAAAACTCAAATCGTTTCGCTCATACTGTATCGAAACAAGCTTTGCAAGCAGTTCTTCTCGCGACATCTGTGCACCCTGACGTACAGAAACTACCATTGTTCGGTAATCTATAGGCGAACCGAGGGTATAGATGCAGGAAACTGACGCTACTATTATAACATCGCGGCGTTCGGCGAGAGCGAATGTTGCGCTGTGGCGAAGTCGGTCTATTTCATCATTTATTGCGGAATCCTTTTCGATATAGCTGTCGGTCGAGGGTATATACGCCTCAGGCTGGTAATAATCATAGTAGGAAACGAAGTATTCGACCGCATTTTCGGGGAAAAATTCTTTGAACTCGGAGCAAAGCTGCGCGGCGAGGGTTTTATTATGTGCAAAAACGAGCGCAGGACGGTTCAGCTGTGCGATAACGTTCGCCATTGTGAAAGTTTTGCCCGAACCCGTTACGCCGAGCAGAGTTTGTTCCTTATATCCTTTTTTCACGCCCTCGACAAGCTCGCTGATAGCTTTCGGCTGGTCGCCCGCAGGCGTATAATCGGAATGAAGCTTAAATTCCATAGCGTTTTCCTTTCATTATGAATTACTGATAAAATATGTCAATGAAAACGGTTGAAGTGCGCTGATATTTTCACATACTCGGCAGCATTCCGCTCTTTCGCATCGAAACAGCGCCGTCTCTGCCGACTATGATATGGTCGAGCAGGCGCACCCCGAATGTTGAAAGGAACGACATTATCCGCCTTGTTGTCAGAACATCGGTATCGGACGGCTCGCACGAGCCTTTCGGGTGATTGTGCGCTATCGCAACGAGCGAAGCCCCCGAGCACAGGACTATCTCCGCAAGTCTGCGCATATCAACGGGTGCGGAGGACGGTCCGCCCTTGCAGACGATGCTGTTTCGGACGAGATGCAGGTCGTCATCGAATGCGGCAACATAGAAGCACTCTTTTGCATCACCGGGAAAACAGCCCTTAAACAGCTCGCAAAGCTTGTCCGTATTGTCGAAAACGCTGTGCTCGATGCGCGACATATTGTAAGCCCTCATCGAGAGCGGTATCATTTTGATAAGCACGGCGGAGTTGAGCGAAATTCTTCCGATAGCGACAAGGTCATCGACCGAGGCATCAAAAACGCCGCATAAGCCGCCGAAGCGGTCAATAAGATTATGTGCAATTTCGTTGGTATCGATTCTCGGGTAAGTATAAAACAGCACCATTTCAAGTATCTGATGCTCGCTGAATCCCTCGAACCCGTTTTTGAGGAACATTTCCTTCATACGCTGTCTGTGTCCTGCGTGGACATTATTCTTTTCTTCCATAATGTTCCTCCCGTATAATTTTATCAAAACAAATGTTTCTTATATTATACACCATATTTTTTTAATTTGCAACCCCCTATAAAAGTTTTTTTAAATTCGGAATTCGGAATTCGGAATTATTTATCTGCTGTGAATTCACAGCTAAACAATAGCTTTGTTCAAATTGAGATAATTTGTAACCATTCTGTTATTGAAAATTTTTCCTGAATTATTTATAATACTGATAGAGGATCAAAATCGGCATATCAAGAATAAACTAATGTGTGCAAAAATTCCGAATTTCGAATTCATAATTCCGAATTTTTTTAGTGGGGTGCATTATGAAAAAACGTTTTATCGCAGCAGTATTCGCTTTGACATTTGTATTATGCTCCTGCACGAATGTGGCAAACGACACAGATGAGGTCACCGACATTTCTTCCGAAGTGCAGACCTTATCCGAAACAACAGCGGCAGATGAAAAGCCCGTTTCCGAGCAGTTCAAATACACGGTCAACGAATATGGAGCTTACATAACCGGATATATCGGTGGACAAACCGTTGTCACTATCCCGACCGAAATTGACGGAACAAAGGTCTACAAGGTTTCGGACAATGCTTTCCGCGGTTCGAGAGTTGAAGAGCTGATAATCCCCGAGGGTATGACGCAGGTAAAATGTATCAAAGGCGCATATCACCTGAAAAAGCTGGTTCTTCCCTCTACTGCGGATAAGATAGACACGCTTGAACTGGCTTATTTGCCCGAGCTTGGTGATATCGAAGTTGCCGAGGGTGGACATTTCATTGCAAGCAATGGTGCGCTGTTCACTGCGGACGGAAAGACGCTCGTTTTTGCTTTTGACTGCGGTGATGATTACGCTGTTCCCGAGGGTACGGAGGAGATCGGCAAGTTTGCATTTTCGCACAAAAAACTCCGCTCGGTCAGCTTCCCGTCAACGCTTAAAACTATTGGGCAGAGGGCATTTGAGGACTGTGAAAACCTGCTAAAAACAGAGATACCGTCAAGCGTTACGAAAATTGAAAGCTCGGCGTTTATGAACAGCGGTCTTGCCGAGGTAAAGCTTAACGAGGGTCTGAAAAGCATCGGCGATGCGGCTTTCAGCAGGACGGATATCAGCAAAATTTTACTTCCGCAGAGCATTGAGGAAGTCGGAGAGCTTTTCATTGACAATGACTGCAAAATTACAGCGTATGAACCGATAAAATCGATAATGACATACGATGTCACCTACCTTAACAAGCCAACTGCGGAAACGGCAGAGCGTGTTCTTCCCGAAATTCCCGAATACAATGACGGAAGATTTCTGCTCGACATAAATTTTGACGGCGTTCCCGAATATTTTGACTATAACAGAAACGGGACATTGTTATATACTCTTTCCGAAAATTACAGCTGGTACTATGTATCGGATTTTGACGGCAGGCTTTATCATTATTATGACAAGGATAACGACTGTGATTTTTATACCGTCTGGGATATAGGCGAGGGCAGTCAAATCTTCTATCGTGGCTTACAGCGTCTTGAACCGCTTCGGGAAAGTATTGATAATGAACCGATAGGCAATCTGACAAATTACGGCGGCGAGCTTAAAGTGGGTTCGCTCAACGGTCATTTTTATATGGAAGAAAGCGACGATCCTTTCAGCGATCTTGACAAGTATATCAATGATGCAATGAGCGGATATGAGTTGGCAGAGGTCATTGACTTCAACAAGCTTGCGGAGGGTCAGGACAGTGAGGAAAAGTTCCTGATAAAGCTTGACCCGATAGAAAAGCGTTCGTCCAAGCCGCTTAAAACTTATGACGAATACAAGGCTGAAGATTATTTTGAGATCGGCGGTATAAGTTACTATAAATATGAGTTTAATGTGTATCCCCGCGCTGCGGAAAATCTGGACGAATTTCTGAAGCTCCCGAACCTGACTTCACTTGACATTTACCTTGATATTGACAGCGCAGAACCGCTTACCAAATTCAAAAATATAAAGGAACTGAAAATTTATAGTTATATCAAAGACCCGTCTGCGCTTGCGGAAATGGACAGCGTTGAAAAGCTTTATGTTACCAAGCTTGACAGCTATGATTTTCTGTACGAAATGGACGGTGTAAGGGCGATAGAATTTTACCCGACAACGGAAGAACCCGATGATTTTTTCAAGATTTTAAAGGGTATGAAAAACCTAAAATATCTTATCGCAGACAACTACTGCGATATGCCGATATCGGACGGTCAGCTAAAATGGCTTGAAGAAAATATGCCCGAGATCAAAGTGGTGATAATTTATTAAATTCGGAACCTTTTTTTAATGCGTAATTCGTAATTCGTAATGCGTAATTATCAACGCTTTATACTTTGCTTACAAAAAAGAACCTATTTTCACTGGGATAGAAAATCCTGTGAAAATAGGTTCTTCATTTATCTTCAAAATGCTTTGCGGTGCAGGACGGAATGAACCGTACTATACAAAATTAAGACAAAGTTGCGATTTAAAATAATTACGCATTACGCATTACGCATTAATCAAAGCTTTGGCAGTTCGTCCAAGGTAATAACGTAATCCGAGTTGTAAATATCTTTGAGCGTTTTTGTGTCGTTGTGGTCGGTGATGTATTCGGTGTGCCAGGTCATGAACCATACCCATTTTGCGTTTGCCTTTTTAAGCTCGTCAACAGTCGGTATCTTTCCGCATTCGTGGAAAGCAACGGGACGTTTTTCGCCCACTACCTTTACAGTCTTTTCGTAGAGCTTTTCATTTGCACCGTCGTTGTAGGAATCTGCACCTGCGATATCGACATACTCATCGCCAGGATACCACTTGTCGTAGTCCTTTCCGTTGCTTGAATAGCCAAGCACCCAGATAAGGTTGTCGAGCTCCCAGTAATTCGTATAGCGGTCATACATCAGCTGCCAGAGCTTTTTGAAGTTCTCCGAGCCGCCCTTGCCCCACCAGAACCATGCGCCGTCAAATTCGTGGAAAGGTCTCCAAAGCACGGGGATATTCTGATCTTTGAGCTTTTTCAGTGCCTCTGCACCCTTATCCATACCCTTTATGAGCTTTTCATACTCGGGAGTGCCTTTAGTAAGAGCCTTGTCCCAGTCCTTTATCTCGGTTTTCATCGACTCGCTCCAGCTTCCGCTGAAATCACTGCCGCAGTGCCAGCATATTGTGACGATGCCGCCCTTGTCGTGCCAAGCCTTTGCACGCTTGTTCACGCCGTCAAAGTCGTCGTTCATATAGTCAAGTCCGCGTATCGCAGGCAGTTTGCCTGTGTTTTTTTCGATATAGTCAAACTCGTACTGGTCGCTGCCCATCCACGTTGATTCCTGCTGACCCGAGAGGATATTTTTACCGTAGATGCTGTTGATATAATCGAAAAGCTTGACTGCCTCCTTGGTCGCATCGGGGTTTGAGAGCGTGAGCTTATCTGTTTTTGCCGAAGAAGCTGTCGTTGCCGCTTCGGATTGGATAGCAACATCGTTTTTCGCCGCACAGGCGGTCATTGAGAATGCGATGCTGACAGCGCACACTATTGAGATAAATTTTTTCATAGCTTTTATTCCTTTACATATTTCATAATATCGTCATAGATCGCACGGTAGCCGTTTTCGTTAATGTGCATACCCTCAATCGTGAACTCGGCTTTAAGTCTGCCCTTTTCGTCCTTGAGGTTTTTGTTGATGTCGATGTAACGCTGACCGTGTTTTTCGGCAAGCTTTTTCACCTCGGCATTGGCAGCGGTTATCTTTTCATTCGTGCGAATTTTAAGGCACTCCTTCATCTCCTCCGAAGCGGCTTCAAAGTTGACGGGATAGTACGCCATAAGGTAAATTTTCACATTCGGAACGGCTTTTTCGACAGTTGTGATTATCCTGTCATAGTTCGCCATAAGGTCGCTTATCGGTATGCTCGACCAGCTTAGATCATTTGTGCCGATGTTTATAAACAGCTTTGACGGTGCAAGGTCAACTGCGCAGACATCGATCACATTCAGCAGTTCATCGGAGAGAAATCCACCCACTCCTCGGTTATAGATAACGGTATCATCGTTATGTTCTTTGAGAAGCTTATTTATCGGGAACATTTCCATGAGCGACGAGCCTGCGAAAACCACCTTACCCTTTTCGGCGGTCTTGTTTTCCTCACGGTAACGTTCGACCTTCATTTCTTTATCGGTCATTTTGGACACCTCATTTTTGTTATTTTGTACAATAATTATAGCAAAACAGAGTTTGATTTTTCAAGATATATAAAATGAACTGGATAAAAACAATTTGCTTTTTGGCAAAAAAAGTGTTATAATGTTTGTGAATTTTGTATTATTGGGGATGTGTGCAATGGAAAAATTCGGTCTTACGCCTGCACAGCGGAATATTGACGATATGCAGCGTTTTTACAGCGGCACGGCGATATCCGTTCTGTGCGGAGCGGTCATATTTGAGGAAAAGCTTGAACTGAAGCTGCTTTTTCGGGCGGCAAGGCTTGTGATAAGTCGGCAGGAGGCGCTTCGCCTGCGTTTTTGTACGGAAAACGGCAGGACGGTGCAGTATGTCTCGTCCGAGGGCGGCGAGGATATCGCTTTTGCTGAATTTGCGGACGAAAATGCGCTCCGTTCCTACTGTCAGTCGCAGGCAAGACAGCCCTTTTCGTGTGACGGTGAGATGTTCCGAATGACGGTGTTCGCCCTGCCCGAGAAAACAGGGATAATGCTTTGTGCGAGCCATCTCATCGCAGACGCTTGGACTTACAGCGTTCTTGCGCACGATGTTTATGAAATTTACGGTCAGCTTTCAAGGGGTGAAAATGCTGATACCGAGGTGCAAAGCTTCAAGTCTGCCGCTAAGCGCAGGAACAGCGAAAAGGCACTTGAAAAACAGCGTGACGATCTGCGTTTCTGGGGGGAAAAATACACAGACGGAGCTTCGCCCACTCCCGTCAGGAGCTATCGCAGAGAGGAAACGGACGCTTCGGCGGAGAGATATACGACGATTATTCCGCACGATATTTCGGCGGCGGTGAAAAGCTATTGCAAGGAAAATGATGTTTCCGAAGCGGTGGTTTTTGAAGCCACACTGATGATATATCTGTCGAAGATAAACGGTGATCGAGGCACGGTAACTATCGGCGTTCCCATCCTCGGCAGGAGCGGCGCAAGGGAGAAAAGCACGGCAGGAATGTTCATCTCAACTCTTCCGCTGACGGTCGATATCGGCGATCATACAGATGAGCTTTTCAAAAATATATCGAACGGGCATAGGGATATTTTCCGACACAGAGATGTTTCGCTCGGGGAAATTCTTCACGGGATAAAGGAAAAAACGGGCGGCTCGGGGCGGCTTTTCGATGCGGCGTTCAGCTTTCAGAATGCGCGGACGGATATTCCTGCGAGGACGGAATGGTTCGGGAACGGTTGGCTCGAAGTGCCGCTTTCCGTTCACATTGATGACCGTGACAGTCTTGGCTCATTCACGCTGACGATAGATCACCGCACGGCTGTTTTTCCGCAGAGTGACGAAGTTGAACTGCTTGCACAGCGTTTTATACATATTCTAAAGCAGGTCGTTTCGGGAAAAAACATCGGTGAGATCTCCGTTCTTTCCGATGATGAATTCGATATGCTGATAAAACGCTTCAACGAAACGAGTGTCGGTTTTGCTTCGGATAAGTGCGTACACGAAGCCTTTTCCGAGCTTGCGGCTAAAACGCCAGACAGGACGGCTCTTGTTTTCAGGGGTGAAAGCTTCACTTACGGTCGGCTTGAAGAGATGTCGGGAGCGCTGGCGGCTTTTCTGCGTGACAAGGGAATTTCGCACGGTGACATCGTTCCGATAATTTCGGTAAGAAGTCCGTACCTTATAATTGCGATGCTTGCGGTGATGAAAACGGGCGGTGCGTATATGCCCGTTTCGCCCGAATATCCTGCCGAGCGTATTCGGTTTATGCTGAAAAATGTCGGTGCGAAGCTTGCGCTGGTCTGCGGTGCGGACATTGATATTTCCGAGGAAATACAGCTTGAAAGCTTTGACTATTCCTATGTTTCCGACACTGCGCCCGTGAAAACCTCGCCCGAAGATATCTGCTATGTTATCTTCACATCGGGTTCAACGGGAAAGCCGAAAGGTACGCTGATATCGCACAGAAACGTTATGAACTACTGCTCGGCAAATCGTTTCAACGTTGTCGGCGGAATCCTCGGCGAAGATATCCGAAGCATCGTTTCGGTAACGGACATTGTTTTCGATATTTTCGTGACGGAAAGTATTCTGCCGCTTCTGAACGGGATAACGATATACCTTGCCGATGATGAGCAGGCGGCTTCGCAGAGGGCGCTCGGCAGGCTCATTGAAGAGAGCGGCGCGCAGGTCGTTCAGACAACGCCTACAAAAATGCGCAGCTATCTTTTTGACGAAAACTATCTTGGCTATCTTTCCAAGCTGAAAGCGATAATTCTCGGCGGTGAGGAGTTTCCGCCGTCGCTCTGCGCAAAACTGAAAAAACTGACGAATGCTAAGCTTTACAACATTTACGGACCTGCCGAAACGACAGTATGGTCAGCGTTTGCGGCGGCTGATGAAGCGGATATGACTATCGGAAAGCCTGTCGCAAACACGAGGATATATATTCTTGACGAGGCTTTGAAGCCTGCTCCCGTCGGCATCGGCGGTGAGATATTTATTTCGGGGAGCGGCGTGGGAAAAGGCTATCTCGGCGAGGAAAAGCTCACGGCTGAAAGGTTTCTTCCCGACCCGTTTTTTATCGGCGAAACGATGTACCGCACGGGTGATATGGGCATTATGCGCGCTGACGGGAACATTGAATTTCTCGGCAGAAAGGACTTTCAGATAAAGCTACGCGGACTTCGCATCGAGCTTGGCGAAATTGAAAATGCGCTCTGCTCATTCGGCGGAATAACAAATGCGGCGGTCGTATGCAGGACGGACGGCAGGGGCGAAAAATATCTTGCGGCTTTTTACACGGGTGCTTTTGCCGATGAGCGGGAGCTTCGCAGGTTTTTGTCGGAAAAACTGCCTGCTTATATGATACCGAACTGCTTTGCACACCTTGCGAAAATGCCGCTGACAGCGAGCGGAAAGACTGACAGAAAGGCTCTGCCCGAGGTGGTTTTTGCACCGAGCGAACGTGAATACACTGCGCCGAAAAACGATGCGGAACGCAAGCTTTGCACCTATGCGGCAAAAGTCCTCGGCATTGAGCGTGTCGGGGCGGAGGACGATTTTTTCGAGCTTGGCGGCGACAGCTTTTCAGCAATGGAGCTCACGGCACTTGCGATGCAGGACGGCTTTGCTTTCACGCCCAAGGACATCTACATTAACCGCACGGCGAGAAAGCTTGCGGCTATGGAAAAGCCCTCGGAAAAACGCACGAACTACGGCGTTTATCCTATGGAGCGAACCTCGGGTGACCGCAGGCTTTTTGCGGCATTTGCAAAGCTTTCCCATTCGCTTTACAGCTTCAAGGTGACGGGACTTGAACGGCTTCGCCCGAATGAAAAATACATTCTCTGTCCCAATCACGAAAGCGACCTCGACTGTATGTGGGTATGGACTGCGCTCGGCAAAACGGCAAAGCTTGACGAGGTTTGTGCGCTTATTGCGGCGGAGCATCTGGAAAAGCCCGTTCCGAAGCGTGTTTTCCGCATCACGGGCGGCATACCAATTGAGCGAAAGGGAGATTTTGCACCTGCGCTTGAACGTGCGCTCGAAGTTCTAACGGGAGAAAAGCGTTTTCTGCTCATTCACCCAGAGGGTACACGGACGAGGTCGGGACGGCTCGGAAAATTCAAAAAGGGTGCGGCTTTGCTCTCAAAAAAATCGGGCGTAAAGGCAGTTCCCGTTTACATCGGCGGTTCGGGAAGAATTTTTCCCGTTTACAGAAATTCGCCGCGGCTTTTTGATGTTGAAAAGCTGAAAAAATATTCGCTGACGATAGAATTCGGCGAGCCTATCGACCCGAAAGGCAAAAGTTCTGATGAAATTACGGAAAAGCTGTTTCGTGCAGTTTCGGAAATGAGGGAGAAGCACAATGGTGATAGCAACGGACGCTGACGGCGTACTCACGGATATGTCGGGGTTCAATTATGTCTACGGTGAGCGTTTTTTCGGACACGCTCCGACCGACCCGAGCGGCTACACGACTGCGGAGATATTCGGCGAGAGCAAGCGGCGTGAATTTCTGTTCGGTTTGCGGCATTTTTACGATTACTGCAGTAGACTCTCTCCCCGTGAAAACGCTGTTGAGGTCTGCGGAAGGCTTTGTTCGGGCGAAAATGAGCTTTACGTTATAACGGCGAGAAAGTTTTCCACACAGCGAACGCCGCTCGGTGCATTGAGCAGGCGCTTGTTTCAAAAATGGATTGGCAAAAACGGCTTTCACTTCAACGATATCTTCTACTGCTCCGAAGTCGGTACGCCGCCACAAAAGCTTGGTTTTTGCAGGCGCATTTCAGCCGACATTATGATCGAGGACAAGGGCGACACTGCGCTTTATCTTGCCGAAAACGGGATAAGGGTACTGCTTTTCGATGCGCCGTACAATCAGGATATCTCGCACGAAAATATTGTTAGGGTATTCTCTTGGAATGAGATTTTCGATATTCTTCTCTGAAGTAAAAATCAAAGCTAAAGTTTTGGCAAATTTTGACGATATATGTTATATATTATGATTTTTAAGGGGACAAAATTATGAAAAACATAAGAAAAAAAACCGCCTTTATGCTTGCATTTGCCGCAATTGCGCTCTCCGCATGCGGAAACGGCGGAAATGGCACTGTCATGGAAACATCTCCCGAAACAGTCACAGCCTCGGAGGAGACCACAGTGACCGAACCCGAGGAAACAACAGCCGAAAGCACGGAAACGGCCGTCAGCGAGGAAAGCTCCGAAAGTGAGACCGAGGAAACGACCGAAAATATTGCATACGAGCTTTTCCATCAGGTAACGCCGAACAATATCACATCTCCCGAGGTCATAAAGGGCGCACCCGAGGTCTGCAATATTGATGCAATTATGGCTTCACGCCGTGATGATATGTTCAAATTTGCCGATCCATATCCCGAAAGCTATTATGATGAAGAGAAACAAAGCATAGAGTACATATACAAAAATGCTGTTGAATATGCCGAGAGCTATTTCGGCTACTCGTTCGACAATGCTTCGCCCGTGATCTCCTATGTAAAGTACGATTTTGATCTTGACGGCAGGGACGAATACTATCTTTGTATGGTGGAATATCTCAACAAGAAGCTTGAAGAATATTATGATGATGGACTCGGAAATCAGACGAATTTTTATGATGCGGCTTCGCTTTTCTCAGTTTATTATATTGAGGACAACGGAGAATATCAGCTTGCACTCGGAGAGCTGTTAAAACTTTCCGCACCCGAAGCTTCGCTCGGTCCATACACCGTGGACGAGGACGATATGCTCTTTGAAGTCCGCTGCGGATATGAGAGCTATATGAAGCCGCAGATCATCGATTATGGCGACAGCAGACAGCTTTTCTGGGATCAGGCTATCTCCTACCCTATCGATTACGGTGCAGACCTTTTCTGGGGAAGCAAACATCTTCGCATTGCATACTCCGAGCCGAACGAAAAGCTTCGCGGATTCTGCGATTATGAGTGCATTGAATACGGCGTTACCGCCGAACAGGAAGCTGAGTTCTATCTTAGCGGCGGTGTTCCCGAAAGTGCGAACATTGATTATCTTGACGAGAACAACTACATCGTATGGAACGGCAGTGAATATGTTCACAGCTGTATCGCTTACGACAAGGAGAGCGGAACTTCGGAATTCACGGTAAAGGACGAGGTTCTGCCTTGGGATATCCGTGAATAAGATTTCGGGACAGAATAATCTTTTCTCAAAACTTTCTGCCTTTGTGCCTTGTACATATAATTATTTTATCGGCGTTTAAAACTATGCAATACAAAATCGGCATATCGTTTTTTACTTGACAATAAAAAATCATTGATGTATAATACCATAAGCAATCAAAATTGCAGGGAAAGGATGATAGTTTATGAAAAAGATACTTGCAATGATAGGCGCTGTATGCCTTATTCTCACTTCCTGCTCATCAGTGAAGAATGAACCTGCCGAAACCACAGGTGAAGCAGAAACTTCTTCCGTGACCGAAGCAGAAACAACTGCAGCGGAAAGCGAACAGACCGAGGCTGAAGCAACCGAAACCGAAGCTGAAGAAACCACAGATGTTTCTTTTGATGACGGCGATTCGGAGATAAGTGAAGAAGAAAACCGCATTTACACCGCAAAAGAGCTTTTGGGCGCGCTCAACTACATCGATCAGATCGGCGGAGGAAATATCCCGAGGGACGATGAAAACGCCACCGATATTGGCGGCAGACAGTTTGCAAAGGTCATCGCACAGTTCACCGACACAGCTGACCTTGACGAGTATATGCACAGCTATCTCACCGATAATTTTATCAAAAGCAGATATTCGGGAATCCTCGGCGGTGACGAGCCTTACTACATTGATATTGACGGTGAGCTTTACGGTTATGTTACAGCCAAGGGCAGTGGTTTCAGCTGGATAGAAGAAGATTACTACCCCGTTGTTGAATTAAAGGATTCCGCTGATGACAATTACACCATTACTACAAAGTTTGACGATTACGGCGCTGAAACCGAAATGGAAGTCAAAATTGTAATGGACAATGGTTACTGGAAGATAGATTCTATCTCTTACGGCGGAAACACTTATTGATTAATTCGGAATTCGGAATGCGGAATTCTGAATTATTTTTGCTGTGTTAATTTTTTTAAATTTTAGGGGACGGGTTTCCGTCCTCTGCCGCAGAGTATTTTCTAATAAACAAAACCTGTTTTCAATGGATTAATTGTCCTTTGAAAACAGGTTTATTTTTTTGAGAAAATTGCTGACGCGGTTTGGGACAGACACTATGTTACTCTTGACAGAAACCCGTCCCCTACGTTTTCAAAACAAATTCACGGAACAAAATAATTCCGAATTCATAATTCCGAATTAAATCATACAAGCGCCGCCAGCTGAAAACCGAGGATTCCTACGGCGCAGACTATGCTTCCTGCGAGGTTCAGACCTGTTGGGCGCGTTGTCTTTTTAAACATATCTATCACAAGTATTGCGATAAGTATCATCGGCGGAATGAACGCATCGTTCGTAAGGCTCACGGCAATAACTGCGTTTTCGAGCATAAGTCCGAGGGCGTTCGGTATCTTGGCGAGTGCGACAATTGCGGTTTCCTTTGGCTTATTTTTCACGAGCGTAACAATGCCTGCTTTCGGGAAAAGCACGATCGCAAGGAGGATAAGCGCTGCAAAAAGCGCCATATCGGGCGAGATGCAGCCCTCTTTGTTTATCCATGTAACGGCAATTCCGTAGCCGTAACGCGAGAGGAGATAGAGTATGAGCGGAATGACTATTTTGCCGTAGTTCATCGTCTTTTTGCCCGATTTTGCGATAAGAATAAGACCTGCGACCGTTACTGCGATGCAGATAATTTTCAGCACGGAGAAAGCGGCTTTTCCGAGCGCGATATCGGTGAAATACGACATAAAAACGACTATTCCAAGCCAAGCTTTCAGCTCAAAAGCAGACATATCGACGAGTATTTTCGCCGACATTTGGAATTCGAGCAGCTTTGAAATGAAAAGCAGGATTATGAACACGAACGAAAGCGGCGTAAGCTGAAAAGTTCTGTCCGAAAACGGCAGTGTGAAAAGCATAAAGAACGCCGTTGCCGCCGCCATAATGAACGTCATCTGACTGCCGTTCATTCCCGCCTTTGTGACGGCGTATTTATCGTTGAGCGATGTGATCGTGTAGCACAGGACTACAAGGAGCATAAGTACCATAGTTTGATTTTCCCCCAAAATATTTTTTAAACTGACAATTTTTAATTATACCATATATTTCTTCAAAAAGATAGAGCAAATATAAAATTTATTTTACCAGTCTTCGGAAATCGTTCAAAAATCTCTCCGCTTCCTTTGAAAAGACCTGATATTTCTTCCAGACGAGGTACATCTGCGCATATTTCGGCGGACAAAACGGGCGGAAACAAAGCTTGCTGTCGCCTGAGCAGTTGATGAGATTATCGAGCGTTACCGCACTGCCGACGCCCTCTTCGACCAACTTTGAACCGTTGAAGATGAGGTTTGTGGTCGCCGAAACGATGATCTTTTCCTTTGGTATCCCGAGCCACTGCGAAAGATCAATGCTGTTCATAAACTGCCTTGAAATTATGAGCGGACGGTCGGCGAGCATTTCGGTCGTGACGTACTCCCCTGCTGCGAGGTCGCAGTCCTTTCGCATAAGCACTCCCCAAGTGTCACGAACCGGAAATTTTATATACTCAAAGGCGGTGTAATCGGCAGGTTCAAAAAGTATGCCAAAGTCGATAAGTCCCTTATTAAGCTTGTCGATAACGTCTATCGAGTCACAGCTTATGTTGTGGAAAGTGACCTGTGGGTGCTCGTTCTGTATCTTTTTTACTATGCCTGCAACGAGTCGAAAAGCGTCCGTTTCGCCTGCGCCGATGTAGATATCGCCCGTCAGTTCGTCATTCGAGGAATTCATTTCCGTTTCGGTCTTTTCAACAAGGTCGATTATCTCCTCGGCGCGTTTGCGCAGGAGCATACCGTCCGTTGTGAGCTTTATATCGTGGTTTCCGCGCTTGAAAAGCTGCTTGCCGAGCTCTTCTTCAAGCTGGTGGAGCTGACGTGAAAGAGTCGGCTGGGTGATGTGAAGCTTTTCTGCGGCTTTGGTTATATTTTCTTCTCTTGCGACGGTCAAAAAGTAGCGGAGAACTCTTATTTCCATAAAAACACAACCCTTTTTCAATGCGTAATTTGGGGATTTATGATAATTAATATCAGCTCAAATCCCCTGCTCTAAAATTTTGTAGATGAGTTCCATATCGATATTTTCACGAACGTTTTTTGCGAGAATATCGAACTGCATTTCCTTATAGGCTTTGCGGTCGGTCTTTCCGCCGCCATAAGTCAGACCCTTGCGTTCAAATAGAGTTTTCACGATGCGTTCGGAAACCTCTGCGCTGTCGAAAACGCCGTGGATATAGCAGCCGTAAACGCAGCCGCTTTGTGCGCCGAGGTCGGCATTTTCGCAGGATAAGAGCGGCTTTTCCTCAGAAAAGGTTTTGCCGTTGTGAATTTCGTAGCCGTAAAATTCCGCGCCCGATAGGTCGGAGAAAACTCCGCTGACATCGGCAAATCTCCCATCTGTTCGGCTGCGTGTTTTCTCGCTTGAAAAATCGGTTTTGAGCTTCAACAGTCCAATTCCGATTATCGAGCCGCCGCTCTCTGCACCGACAGAATCGGTGATAGTTTCGCCGAGCATCTGGTATCCGCCGCATATTCCGAACACGGGAACTCTTTTTGAAGCGCATTTTTTTACCGCGGCTTCGATACCGCTCTCACGCAGCCACTTCATATCGGAGATTGTGCTTTTCGTTCCGGGAACGATTATCATATCCGCATCGGAAAGCTCCTGCGGCTTTGTGACATAGCGCACGGAAACATCATCATACTGCGAGAACACGTCAAAATCGGTGAAGTTCGATATCCTCGGGAGGCGTATAACGGCGATGTTGACTAAGCCTTTTTCACCGTTTTTGAGCTTTTCCGAAAGGCTGTCCTCGTCCTCGATATCGCAGTTTATGTACGGCACAACGCCGACAACAGGTTTGTTTCCGCGCTCTTCAAGCATTTTTACGCCGTCAGAAAAGATGCTTTTATCGCCGCGGAATTTGTTCACGATAAGACCTTTTACGATGTTCCGTTCGTCTTCTTCAAGGAGCATAAGCGTTCCGAGAAGCTGTGCGAAAACTCCACCTCTGTCGATATCTCCCGTGATCAGGACGGGCGCTTTCGCAAGCTTCGCCATACCCATATTTACGATATCATCACGCTTCAGATTTATCTCGGCAGGACTTCCTGCGCCCTCGATAACGATGATATCGTGCTGTGCCGCAAGCTCGTTATAAGCTTTCATAATGTCGGGGATAAGATCTTTTTTATGACGGAAATAATCGACCGCTTTCATATTTCCGCGCACCTCGCCGTTGACAATGACCTGCGAACCAACATCGGTCGTCGGCTTCAAAAGTATCGGATTCATCAGCACGGACGGCTCTATGCCTGCCGCTTCCGCCTGCATTGCCTGCGCTCTGCCCATTTCCAGTCCATCCGAGGTTATGTACGAGTTGAGCGCCATATTCTGTGATTTGAACGGCGCGGCGGAATAGCCGTCCTGCTTAAAAATTCTGCAAAGGGCGGCGGCGATGAAGCTTTTTCCCGAGTTGGACATCGTTCCCTGAATCATTATTGCTTTAGCTTTTTTAGCCATTCAAGCACCTCTCTATCGCACTTACAAGCGCCGAATTTTCTTCATGCGAACGCACCGCTATGCGGAAAAAGCCGTCCGTCAGGCCGCTGAAATTTGCGCAGTTTCGTATAAGGATTTTTTCCTGCAAAAGCATTTCGTCAAGCGAAAGTTTTGTATAAAAAAGAATGAAATTTGCTTCGGACGGATAGACTTTGAAACCGAAATTTTGAAGCTTTTCCGTCAGAAATTCACGTTCGGTTTTAACCAATTCAAGCGTTTCTTCAAGATAATATTTTTCGCTAAGAGCCGCCACTCCTGCCGTCTGCGCAGGTGCGGAAACGCTCCAGAACTGCCCGTTTTTGCGGACCTTTTCGGCTAAAGTACCGTCACCGAAAAGAGCATAGCCGAGCCGCAGTCCAGCCATTGCGTAAATTTTCGTAAAGGCTTTGAGTACGACAACATTCGGGTTAATAAACTGCTCTGCGCGAGCGGAATTTTCCGTAAAATCGATAAAACATTCATCGCAGAGAAAAACGATATCGTTCGCTTTGCACTTTTCGCAGATTCGGCGCAGAAGTTCACCGTCTATCGTTCGTCCCGTGGGATTGTTCGGGGTGCATAAAATGAGCATTTGAACGCTTTCGTCAAGCTTTTCAAGAATATTTTCATCAAGTGCGAAGTTGTTTTTCTCCGCGAGAAAATATGTCGAGATATCAGAACCGTTCTGCATGAGCGCCTTTGAATATTCGCTGAAAGACGGTGTGCAGACAACGGATTTTTTGGGTTTTACCGTCTGCACGATCCGGAAAATAAGGTCAGCCGCACCGTTTCCGCAGACGATATTTTCAGGTGGAAAATTCTCGCGTTCGGAAAGCTTTTTTACAAGACTTCGGCAGAACGGGTCGGGGTATTTTTCCCATTCGGATATGCTTTTTTGAAGTGCATTTTTTACGCTTTCAGGCATACCGAGCGGATTGAGGTTTGCCGAAAAATCATACATTATCTCACGTTCAAAAATGTCGCCGCCGTGTTCAAATTTTATCATAGCAGACCTCCGAAAATTGCCGCTCTCAGCACCGCGCTGACGATAAGCACTATGACCGATGTGCAGTACATAAGTCTGTTCGCGCGTCGGATATCTTCGCTTTCGGGGGTGCGGATATCGTCGCCGATGAACTCTTTTTTATGTAGCTCGCCGAAGTAATATGCGTCACCTGCAAGGCGGATATCGAGCGCACCTGCGCAGACCGATTCGGTTTGTGCGGAGTTTGGACTGGCGTGTTTTCTGCGGTCACGCTTCCATATTTTTGCGGCATTTTTGCCGTCCGCTTCGAGCAGATACGCTGAAAGTATCATAGCGAGTGCGGTAAGCCTTGACGGGATAAAGTTCAGCACGTCGTCAAGCTTTGCGGCAAAGCGTCCGATGTCGTTGTATTTTTCATTCGTATAGCCGATCATCGAGTCCATTGTATTTGCGGCTTTGTAGAAAAATCCGAGCGGTACACCGCCGAGTGCGATGTACATTATCGGTGCGGTCACGCCGTCCGACGTGTTCTCCGCAACCGTTTCGACAGCCGCTTTGACGATGCCCGTTTCGTCCAGCACGTCGGTATCTCTGCCGACTATCATCGACACTGCTTTGCGCGCTTTTTCGATGTCTTTTTCCTCGACCGCACGGCAGACTTTCATACTTTCTTTCTGCAAGCACCGAGCCGCAACGAGCTGCCAGCACATCACGCTTTCCACCGCCAAGCCGAGGTAAATATTAATTTTATAGCACACAAAAAGCACAGCAAGCGGCACAAGTGTTGACACGATAAGCACGATCAGCGCAAGAAAAACACCGCCTTTGCGCAGGTTTTTGAACCTTTCGCGAACGAACTTCTCCAGTTTTGCGATAAGCGTTCCGATGGCTCTTATCGGATGCGGAAAATTATATGGGTCGCCGACAAAAATATCGATGACAAAGCCAACAAGCATCGGCAGAGCGTAGATAAAGCCTTTCATTTTTCCTAAATTCTTTCCGTAATAATTATTTTTTCACCGTCAAATTCGGTAATAAAGCCATGGGCATTCGGTACTTGAAAATCGTAGTAGCCGCCCTTGGGATAAGCATATTTTTCGAGGACAGACATAATCGTTCCGCCGTGTACAACGAGGGCAAGCACTGTTTTTTCGTCAAATCCTGCAACGGCTTTTTCAAACTCAGCAATGCACCTTTTCTTGAAGTCGGACGGCGTTTCACCATTCGGAAAAGCCGCAGTTCCGCCGCTGTCTATCCAGTGCTGATAGTCGGGATTTCCCGTCAATTCGCGGTAGTTTTTATCCTCAAAATCACCAAAATCACACTCGCGAAAGTCATTGCAGACGGTGATATTTTTATCGGGATAGATACGCTTTGCGGTTTGCAGACAGCGTTTCATCGGACTTGTGAGGACTTCATCACATTCGGGATATTTTATGCTTTCAAGCTCGCTGATGCCCTCTTTGCAAAGCGGTTCGTCCGTCCTGCCGATGTACCTTTTTTCAAGGTTTCCTGCGGTCTTGCCGTGGCGGATAAAGATTATTTTCACGCTTTGTTCTCCCCTTTTATTATGGTCGGGATACCGCAGGCAAGGCGAATCACTTCGCTTGAATTTCGCGCAATAAGACAGCCTGCACGTCCCGTTTCTTCGCGCCATATACGGTCGTTTTTTTCGAGAGGGATTATTCCTGCGCCTATCTCATTGATTATAACAACGGCATTAGGATTCTCTTTGCATAACCGTTCGGTAAATGCGTTGATATCGGCTTTTTCTTCAAGCAGACGCTTTACGATGAGCTGATAATCGGCAATGCATTTTGCAGAGAAAACAGCATCGAACGAACAATTTTCTCCGTTCAGAATTTCTTCATCTGAGAAGCCGAAGCGCGTTTTAGCATAATCTTTTTTGCCGCTGAACGCTCCGCCCGTTATCATTATCATAACAGCACCTCCAACTTTTCTCCGACAATGGCAAAAACGAGCACAGCCATTTCGCATATCTGCAAAAACCAGCCTGCGAGGTCGCCCGTTATCCCTCCGAAGTTTTTGTACGATGAAACTCTATAGTAAACGAATGTCAGGACTGCGCCGAGTATCGAACAGCTGCCGACAGCAAGGCTTGCGCCGAGCATTACCGCAGCTGACAAAACCGCAATGATTACAAGTACAGCAACAGTCACGTTTTTATGCGCAGGCTTGGCGAAGCTTTGGAGTGCGCCGTCCTTTTTCGCGCCTTTGAACGTCACTGCGGCAAGTCCGCTCAACGCCCTCGAAAGCACGAAACCAACCGCGATAACAACAGCCGCGGCGGTGCTTTTCACCTCGGACAGAAGAGCCGTTTGCAGGATAAGATAGGCGCAGATTTTCATCACAGCGAACGAGCCTATGTGTGGGTCGCTCATAATTTTCAGCTTTGTTTCTCTGTCGGCGCAGGAAGCCTTTGCGTCCGTCACGTCGCAGAAACCGTCAAAATGTATGCCTCCCGTTATGAGCAGAGGAATAAGTGCAGAAACCGCTCCGCAGAGGAATGAGCCAACGCCGAGCAGGGTGCAGACATATCTCCACAAAAGGAAAACAGCGCCCGAAACTGCGCCGATGAGCGGAAAGAAACAGAGCGCATAACAGCGGTTTTCCTCTTTCCATTCGACCTGCGGCATCGGTATGCGCGAATACATTAAAAATGCGCTTGCAAGCGACTTTAAAACTGTCATTTTATCGTTCCTTTCAGCGGCACGGGAACGCCGTACACGCACTCGACAACAAGGTCGGAAAGCTCCGCGGTTCGGCGGTTTATCTCGCCCATTGCCCTTATATATTCGTCTGTTCCCTCGGCGTAGGAAATGCCATCGCTGCCGACCTCGTTCGTGACGATGACGAGCAGCTTTGTGCGGCTTTTGAGCTGCTTTATCCCGTCAATAATTTTATTGGCAGGATAGGTAATTTCTTCACCACAAAACATTTCATTGGCGCAGAGATTTCCCATACATTCGAGCAGAACTCCGCAGCTTTCGGGGACGTTCACGCTGCCTATATCCGTATATTTTTCTATCGTTTCAAAGCCTTTTCCCGAGCGCATTTTTCGATGGCGTTCTATCGCGGCAAAGGCTTCTTCGCCGTAGGGCTGCATCGTTGCGATGTAAATTTTTTCGCCCGAAAAATCATTGAAAAGTGACTCGGCGAAGTGCGATTTTCCGCATTTTGAGCCGCCCGTTACAAGGACTGTCATTTCAGTTCCACATACCTTTCCATTCCCATTTCGTCAAAGCGGTGAGCGCTGTTGTAGACCGCAAGCGCGCCGTCAAGGAGCGGCAGGAGCATAATTCCGCCCGTTCCCTCGCCAAGACGCATTTCAGCCGTTATAAGCGGCTTCAAACCAAGCTTTTCAAGCAGCATTTTGCCCGATTTTTCACCCGAAACGTGGCTTGCGAGCATATAATCCTTTGCAAGTGGGCAAATTTCACACGCGAGGAGAGCTGCGACAGCTGATATCACACCGTCAATGACGATCGGAACATGGTATACCGCGCCGCCAAGGAAAATTCCCGTCATTCCTGCGATATCATAGCCGCCAAGCTTTGCAAGAAGTTCGATTGGCTTGGTTTTATCGGGTCTATTCACAGCAATTGCGCGCTCTATCGCGGAAATTTTACGTTCAAGACCTGCGCTGTCCAATCCTGCACCTCTGCCCGTGATTTCCTTTGGCGGAATATCGAGCAATACCGATGCGAGAGCGGCGGAAGTGGTGGTGTTCCCTATCCCCATTTCGCCCGTGATAATGATATCCGCTTTGCTGTCGCGGACAATATCCATTCCTACGGCAATTGCTTCTTCGGCTTGCTCGGTCGTCATAGCTGCGCCCTCGGCAATATTTTTTGTACCGTAGGAAATTTTTCGTTTGAGAAGCTTTTCGCTCCCAGCATCGCGGTCGATGCCTATATCAACGGCTGTAACGCTTGCATTATAGAGCTTTGCAAGGACGTTTATGTTTGAATTGCCCTCGGCTATTTCCTTTGCGCAGAGCGCGGTCACGGAGCTGTCCGACTGAGAAACGCCCTCTTTTACGACACCGTTATCGGCGCACATCACGACCGCTTGACGGCTGTTTATTTTAACGTTCGGAGTGCCTTGGACGGCGGCTATTTTCTCCACGGCTTCTTCGAGCAGACCCAAGCTGCCGAGCGGTTTTGCTACGCTGTTCCAACGCTCTCTTGCTGCCCTTGCGGAATTCCGATCCGCAGGTGTTATGTTTTTTATCCTATTCATTTTTCCTCTCCAAAACTTTTCATGATATGGTGAAAAGTGCCGTATAAAAATCACGGAGATCTGCACGGTCAATACGTCTGTCCTTTGTCATTTCGTAAAAGTCCATATCAAGATATTCCGTTTTCAGTTTGTCGGAATAGAAATATTCTCCGTTGAAAAAAGTATTCTGCGAGCACCATGTCGTATCGAAGAAATGCCAGTTGCCTTCGCAGAAAACAGCATTCCACTCGTGATTCGTGCGGATGTTTTTCCAGTCAGGATAATCACAAAGTCCTTCTTCCGCACCGCCACGGAAATTTACTGTACATATTCCCTGTGCTTGGCAGAGGGCAGCGAAAAGGTTGGAATAGCCTGCGCAAGTGGCTGTCTTGGTCGAGATGACCTGTTCAAGGCTTATCACATCGGCATTGACGCTCGTTGACGCTGCATCGCTGTTATAACAGATATTGTGAACCACCCAATCGGCTATCGCGTTTGCTTTTTCAAGCTGCGTTTTACTTCCGCTGCAAATTTCGTCTGAAAGCTGCTTTACTTCGGACATAATGATATAATATGTATTTTTTTCGCCGTCGGTCGAAATATAATCAACAACATAGCTTAGGTCGTTCTGCTGTATCTTGCCGAGATAGATCATATTATGCTCGCAAAGTTCTGCGTTGTCTATTTCACTGCCGTTCAAATCGGGAATGTTTGTCGGAAGCTGTATTTTCAGCGTTTTCATTGATGAGTTGAGCTGTTCGGCGAGGTCTGTTTTTCCATAGAGAAAATCGATCTCATTCTGCTTATGCTTAAGTTCCAGAGATGCATCGTCAAGCTGCTCGGAAAGCTCATTACACCGCGAAGCTGCTTCGTTGATCTTTGTTTCCAAACTGCTTTTTTCCATATAATAAAACACGAGCAATACTATTAAAACAACGATAAAAAGCAAATATATTACAATATTGGTTCGTGGATGCTTGCTGCTGATGTCAGACTTCATATATGATCACTCTCCGCAATGAATTTGATTCAATTATAACATTTTTCACCTATGATTTCAATATTTTATAGCAAAAAAACAACGCTCCCTTGTCAAAAATTTGGCAAAGGAGCGTTTTATCATTGTTTTATTTTGCGGCGGATTCAAGCTGTTCCGATGTTTCTTTTTCCTGCGAAGCTTCTGAGTTCTTTTTCTTGTTCCAAGCGCCGCTTCTGTAAAAGATTATCGACATTATCATCGAAACTGTCCAGCCGATAGGCCAAGCGAGCCAAATTCCGACTGTTCCGAGCATACCCGACAAAACCTTTGCGAGTACTACACGAAGGATAAGGTCGGTGAAAGTTGCGATCATAAACTTCTTCATCATGCCCGCGCCTCTGAGGATTCCATCTGCGGTGAGCTTTGCCGAAACGATGAAGTAAAAAGGTGAAAGTATGCGGAGTATCTCAACGCCGACCGTCATTGCAGGGCCGTCGGGGCTGTCGAGGAAGATATAGACGAGGTATTTTCCTGCAAAGAGGTAAGCTGCAACAAGCGGTATGCAGAGCAGCCATACAAGCTTCAGGCCTGCATTGAAACCCTCTTTAACTCTTGCAAGCTTGC
This sequence comes from uncultured Ruminococcus sp., assembly GCA_937926145.1. Lineage (GTDB taxonomy): Bacteria > Bacillota > Clostridia > Oscillospirales > Ruminococcaceae > UMGS363. The sequence goes on from CALANW010000082.1 coordinate 34,454, forward strand.
CCGCGCCGAGGTTCTGCGCAGTGAAGTTCGAGATGCCGTTGCCGAGCGTTGTGAACGAAGTTATGACGAGGTTATTGAGCTTTATCGAAGCGGAGTAGCCTGCCATTACAGCTGCGCCGAAACTGTTGATTATACTCTGGATAATGATGTTGCCGATCGAAATGAAGCTCTGCTGTAAGATACTCGGGACGGCGATAATCGCGATCTTTCCGCAAAGTTCCCACGAGAAAGCTTTCGGCTTTATATCGTCAACGACCTTTATTCCTGCAAGTCTGCGGAATACTACTATCATTGCAAGTATGCAGCTTATGCTCTGACAAAGGAATGTTGCCCATGCAACGCCTGCAACTCCCATTTTGAATGCTGTTACGAAGAGTATATCAACACCGATGTTGGAAACCGACGAGCAGGCAAGGAAGATGAACGGCGTTTTTGAATCGCCGAGTGCGGAGAAGATGCCCGTTGCGATGTTATAATAGAACACGAACGGGAGTCCGAGAATGTATATTTTAAGGTAGAGCGCCGAATCTGCGAGGACTTCATCAGGCGTGTTTATAAGACGAAGCAGGTCATTGCAGAATATTGCGCCTACCGCCATAAGCAATGCGCACAGAACGCCGCCTGCGATGAGCGTTGTATAAACGGCGGTTTTCAGTTCGCCGTGTTTTCCTGCGCCGAAAAGCTCCGAAACAACAACGGAGCAGCCGATATTGCAGCCGAATGCAAATGCAATGAAGATAAGCGTTATCTCATAGCTGTTGCCGACTGCGGCGAGCGCGTTTTCACTGACGAATTTACCTGCAACAAAGCTGTCGGCGATGTTGTAAAGCTGCTGAAAAATTATGCTGCCGAACAGCGGCAAACAGAATTTCCACAGCACAGTTGATGATTTTCCGACGGTAAGGTCTTTGTTCATAAACTTGTTCCCTCTTTCAACTTCAAGCATAGTGCTGACTTTTTGTTCTTTTATAAGTATAGTACATTTGCAGGTATATGTAAAATGTATAATTGATATCTATAACATATCAATTTTGTATGGAAAATTAAAGAGTTCAATCATCTTAACATAAAGCAAAATATCCGCAGCTTCGGTTTGAAACTGCGGATATTTTGTTTAGGAGAGTATTATTACCGGTATTTCCATTGGTCGGAGGAAAGCTGCATATCGACCATGTGCTTATAGATGCCATTGGCTTTTCTGAGTTCCTCGGGTGTGCCCTGCTCGGCAACTTTTCCGTCCTTGAGGACGACTATTTTATCAACGCCGTCAACGGTTCTCATTCTGTGCGCGATGATAAGAACGGTCTTATTGCGGATAAGCTTTGAAATGGATTCCTGAATGAGCGATTCGTTGTCAACGTCGAGTGAAGCGGTAGCTTCGTCCATAAGAATGATAGGCGCATCTTTGAGGAACGCTCTTGCGATGGAGATACGCTGTCTTTCGCCGCCCGAAAGCTCCGAGCCGTTCTCGCCGATCATACTGTTCCACTTTTCGGGCATTTTCTCGACGAAATCCTCGCAGTGTGCAAGCCTTGCGGCAGCCATTACTTCTTCATCGGTTGCGTCCTTTTTGCCTATTCGGATATTCTCCATAACGGTATTGTTAAAGAGCGTTACGTCCTGAAAAACGATAGAATAGAGTGAAAGAAGTTTTTCGGGGTCTATCTTCGACACGTTCATGCCGCCGACCGTGATAGTTCCCTTGTCGTTGTCCCAGAACCTTGCGGCGAGTCTTGAAACGGTGGTCTTGCCGCCGCCCGACGGTCCTATAAGAGCGGTAACTTCGCCCTGCTTTGCGGTAAAGCTTACATCGGAAAGAACCTGCTCACCGTCCTTATAGGAAAATGCAACGTGGTCGAACTTGATATCGTAACCCTTATTGTCGAGGGTCTCGCTGCCCGTCTGTTCTTCGTGCGAAAGTATCTCGTCCATACGTCTGCAGTTCGCATCGAGGCTGATTATTGCGGCAACGTTCTGGAGTGCGATCTGGAACGGTTCGTACATTCTTGTTACAACGAGGAGGAACATAAAGAGTGTGAGAACGCTTATTTCGCCCTTGATAAGAAGCGAGCTGCCGACAACAGCAACTGTGCCTATACCGAGTTTGAGTATCATCTGTGCGGAGCATACAAAAGCGGCGTTGGAGAATTCTGCGACGATAGCGTGATTTTCAACTGCCTTTATTTTCTTGCCAAGTCCCTCCATATAGGTGTCGGTCATATTGTAGGAACGAAGGTCACGGAGAGTTTCAAGTCCCTCCTGAATACCGTCAAGACATTCAACACGGTACTTTAAGGTTTTGTCGTGTACCTTGGACATTACCTTTCTCGAGCTGATAACGATGATGAATGCAACTGGCATTACCCATACTGCGGCAAGCGCCATTCTCCAATCGAAGAAGAAAAGGCTTATAACAACGATAGCTGCGGAAATAATCGAACCGACAAGTTCGGGTATCCAGTGCGAAGAACCTGTTTCGATAAGGGAGCAGTCGCTCATTATCGTATTCGTAAGGTCGGCGAGGTCTTTTTTGCCGAAGAAAGAGAGCGGTATTTTGCGAAGCTTTTCGGCGAGGGTTCTTCTTCTGACACCGCTTTCGATATAGGTCGAAAGGAATGTCGATCTGTACTGGAATACCGCCGTCAATGCGATAAGTATGAGAACTGCGATTATTGCAATGATAAAGAAGCTGAATTTTTCCCTCGGTAAGTCGCCGTCAAGCAGATAGGACGAGAGCATATAGAGAAGTCCGACAGGAAGCATAAGCACGAGGTCAGCCAATGTAACGGCAACGAAAGCCTTTATCATACCCTTTGCGCCCTTATCGGAAAGCGCATATTTATGTTTTAATTTTTCTGTAAGCTTCATATTTTACACGCCTGCCTTTCCAACCTGCTAGTTGACGGATTTGTTGTATTCGTTCCACATACGGCTGTAGATACCGTTCTTGGCAACAAGTTCGCTGTGCTTGCCGCTCTCTGCGATCTTTCCGTCAGAAAGAACATAGATGCAGTCGGCGTTCGTAACGGTCGATAATCTGTGGGCGATCATTATAACCGTCTTATCCTTTGAGAGCTTTTCAAAAGCCTGCTGAACAAGGCGCTCATTATCGGGGTCTGCGAAAGCTGTTGCTTCGTCAAGGATAAGCACGGGAGCGTTTTTGAGGAATGCTCTTGCGATAGAAAGACGCTGGCACTCACCGCCCGAAACGTAGATACCCTTTGAGCCTATCATAGTATTAACGCCGTCGGGGAATTTTTCGATGATATCCATACACTGAGCGTCACGGAGAGCCTGCATTACCTCTTCATCGGTGGCATCGGGTCTGCCCATCCGGATATTATCCATAATGCTCATTTTGAGCAGCTTGCTGTCTTGGAAAACGTAGGAAACGTAATTCATCAGCTCGTCCGAGGGGATATTGCGTACATCTGCGCCGCCGATCTTGACAGCTCCCCTCTTTACGTCCCAGAAACGGGCGATAAGTGAAGCGAGGGTGGTCTTGCCGCCGCCCGACGGTCCGACAAGTGCGATATGTTCGCCTGCTTTTACCGAGAGGTTTATGCCGTCAATGGCATTGACATCGGAATTTTCGTATGCGAAGATAACATTGTCGAGGGTGATAGAGGAATCCTGCGGCTTTTCGTTCTTTTTCGATTCGGAAAGCGGCTCTGTTTCGAGAATTTCATACATTCTGTTGAGCGCATCGTCAACTATCATCTGCGCTTCGCCTGCGTAAGCGACTTTCATAAGCGTTACTGTAAGTACGGAGGTTATCAGCACATAGAAGAACAGATTGAGGATAAACTCGTTCGTTACGCCGTGCGAAGTAAGCTTGAATGCGGCGATGATAAGTGCTGCGAAGATTCCGTTTGCGGCTGTTGTGAAAGCCACCATCGGAAGGAGCATATTCTTTGTATAACCGAGCGTCCATTTTTCGTATTCGTCAATTGCAGCCTTGAAGCGCTTGAACGTGAATACGGTCTGACCGAACGTTTTTACAACAGGGATACCTCTTACATATTCAACGGCTTCGGCGGACATTGTTTCAAGGGCGTTCTGATACTGCTTCATATCCTCTGCCATTTTAGGCCCCATCATAAGCGTTCCCATAAGCGCAAATGCGATAACGGCAGGGATAAGGCTGATAAGTCCGAGCTTCCAGTCGAACGCCATCATCATTACAAGAAGTCCGATAGGAGTTGCAACTGAAACGGCTTTATCGGGGAGATTGTGCGCAAGGAATGTTTCGGTAGCCGAGCTTGAATCGGTGACGATCTTGCGTATTTTACCCGTACCCTCAGCTTCGACATAGCCGAGCGGAAGCTTCATTATATGCTTCATCATATCGATACGCATATTTGCCTGAACACGGAATGCGGCTTTATGCGAACACATAAGAGCAGCGATGTAGAACACCATTCCGAGCAGTGCAAAGCCGACAGCCTGCCAGCCGTAGCGGCTGATATTGACGGCTTCCGAGAAGTTCGGGCGAACCTCCAGCACCTCTTTGATGATACGCCAGATATCGTAGAACGGTATCAAGGCGATCCAAGCGCTGATGACTGCAAGCACGATTGCGGCATAAGAAAAATACTTATTGCTGCCCGCATAGTGCATCAGCACCGAAAACGAATTTCTCTTTTTTTCTTTCACAAAAAAACCTCCTTTATTCTCTATATGTTAGCATCAGCTAACTGTTAGCTATTTTAAAAGCAGTACACAATACTGCTTAAAAATCTGCACCGAGGACTTTTGCCCAGCCTGCGAAGCTGTATTCCCGTATGCTTTTCATAAAGCTTGCGGCTTCTTCATACGGAAGCTTGTGGGACACGACCTCGTAAATATACTGCCAGCCCGTTCGGCAAACGACATGGACGAAAAAGTCGCTCACGTTACTCCCGTTCTTTGCAAACTGATCGACGAACTCTCTGTAGAAATTCTCCTCTATCTCGGCGAGCTTATCGAAATAATGCTCATACTCCGTGCCTGAGGAATTGCAGAAGATGAGGTAAAACGCATCAAAATTATCATAGATATATTTCAGCACAAGTTCAGTTCCCTCGTCGCCCATATTCGTTGCGGCTTTGGCGTTTTTGCACTCCGATGCGCCGCTTATGCTGCCGAGATACATCTGCATAAGTCCGTCTGCGGCAGGTTTTACAACTGCGGTAAAAAGTCCCGATTTGTCGCCGAAGCGTGTATATATCGAGTTTGTACTCACGCCGCTGTCTGCGGATATCCTGCGCAGGTTGGCGTTTTGAAAGCCGTATTCGAGGAATTCTTTTTTTGCGCTTTCGATAAGTGCTTCGGTAACGCCTGCGGTTTCCTGCCTCATAACATATCTCCTTTTATTTAATAACAAGGTTATTATAACACGGTTATTTTATATTGTCAAGAGGAAACGGAATTTTTTGCATAAAAATTGCCACAGAAAACTACAATGAATTTCTGCGGCAAGAATTTATACTTCGCTGTCCTCGGGTCTGAAATTTTTCACACCGAACGTAAAATAGATGATATGGAAAAGCCAGACAATGCCGAGTATCACGCACGGAACATAGATAGCCTTTCTGAACATCATCGCAAAGCCTATCGACATAAGTATCGTTACTGTCACCATAACTTTTATCTTCGTTTTTCGGGTCATTCCCTGCCCTTTTACGAATGTTTCGAGGTTGTTTTTGTAGAGTTTTGTTCCTTTGAACCAGCGGTCAAGCTTTTCCGAGCTTTTTCCGAAGCATATCGCTGCGAGCATCAGAAACGGGAACGCAGGGAGCATCGGCAGGACTGCTCCAACTGCGCCGAGGGCAACTCCAAGGCAGCCTGCTGTTATCAATAGTATCTTTTTCATTTTTATCCTTTCGCGTTATTTTTTTGCTTTCATCTTCTCTCTTTTGCTTTCAATTACATGGCGGATTGCCATTACGGGGTGATAAAGCATCATTCGCGGACCTGAAAAGCGCATAACTTCGCGTATTTTTTCGCGCATTTCTGGTTTATAGCAATGCACTTTGCAGTTCGCGCAGAATGTTTTTGTTTCCATAAACGGGCAGCGATCGCTTCGCTGTGCGGCATAGTCGGAGAGTGCCTGACATTCGGGGCAAAGTCCGTTCTTCGTGCCGTGCTTTTTCCTGCAATAGAGCTTTATCATAAACGCGACCGTTTTCTTTTCGCGCTCGCGCTTATCGTTGACATTCATAAATTTTTCCTTTCTCTACGCGGTAAACTCGGTCTGCGACAGCCATTGTACTTTCTCTGTGCGAAACGAGGATTATGCTTCTGTTCTGCTTCTGCTGACGGAGCGCTTTGAGGATAATGCCCTCGTTGATGCTGTCAACGTTGCTCGTCGGCTCGTCGAGGAGGATAAGGCTGCTGCCGCGCAGGAACGCTCTTGCAAGTCCGAGCCTTTGCTTTTCGCCTGCGGAGAGATTGTCGCCGAGCGCGCCGACTTTGGTTTTATAGCCATCGGGCAGGGTCATTATGAAGTCATGCACCGATGCCATTTTGCAGGCGTTTTCTATCTCCGTCTGTGAAGCGTTCGGATTTGCGATGCGGAGATTTTCTTCTATCGTTTCATCGAAAAGATATGTGACCTGACTTACCATTGTAACATTGTCGAGCAGGCTTGCTTCGTCTATCCTGTCGATATCGATGCCGTTATAGCCGATAGTGCCGCTGTCTTTCTGCCAGAAGCGCAGGAGAAGCTTTAGGAGCGTTGATTTTCCGCAGCCGCTCTCGCCTACGATGCCGACGATCTCGCCTTTTTTAGCATTGAGGCAGATATCGGAAAGGACATTGTTTTTCTTATCGTAGGAAAAGGACATATCCGAAACTTCAAGGCGGTCAAAGCTGAATTTTTCGCCGTTTTTGATCGGTTCAACGGCAGGCTTTTCCGAAAGCAGGTCAAGCACTCTGTCGCCGCTCGCAAAGGTCTGTGTAAGGTTCCCCGAGAGTGCCGAAATAGCTATGACAGGTCCGAACGAACCGAACACTGCGGTCACGCCGATGACCATTCTGCCAAGCGAAAGTCCGCATTTGCCAACAAGAATTATTCCGACAGCGAGAGCCGCGATTATCACGAGCGAAACGGTGAGTTCCGTTGCGGCTGATGCCTTTGTGATGTCGTTTTTCATATTCTTTGTTTCGGCAAGGAGAACGTCGGAGCGGCGGTTCACCTCGGCTTTGCGGCTCTCGCCCGAATTATTGAGGACGATATCCTTTATGCCTTTGATGCTGTCGAGGAAGTAGGCGTTGAAGCCTGCAAACTCGGCGCGGTAGCGAACGCCCGATCCTTTGAGTTTTCCCGAAGAAACGAGCGGCAGGACTATTCCGACGAGGATATAACCGACAAGCGCGGTCAGGGCAAGATACCAGCTTGAAATTTTTCCTACAAAGATAAACACTGCAAGTGAAACGATGACCGCGATGCAGACGGGCGAAATTGTATGCGCATAGAAGACCTCGAGCGTTTCGATATCGGAGGTTATCATTGCGATTATCGAGCCTTTCTGCTTGCTTTCGAGCTTTGCTGGGCATAGGATGCGGAGCGCACCGAAAATTTTATCGCGAAGCACCGCAAGCAGACGGAATGCGATATAGTGATTGCTGTACTGTTCGATATAACGGAGCAGACCGCGCAGGACTCCGCAGCCTATCGCGAGTGCGATTATTGCACTGTAGGAAAGTGATATCGCTTCGCCCAATGCTTTTGCAACGCCGACTGCGCCGAAAAGCGTTACGCTCATTGCGCAGACGAAGCCGAGCGAACCGTTTATTACTGCGAGTACCATTATATAGGCAAGGCTGCCGAGGAGCATTATAAGGCTTGCCATAATTTTTGCGCCGCTTCGGCGGATAGCTTTTTTACTCATTCCGACACCTCCGCATAACCGTTTTCAAGCTTTTTCTGCGCAGTATAAAGTGCGGCATATCCGCCCTGCGAAGCCATAAGCTCCGAGTGCGTTCCGACTTCCTTTACATCGCCGTTTTCCATATAATAAATTCTGTCAGACGGAACGACATTTTCAAGTCGATGCGAAATTACGATAACGCTTTTCTTCTCGGAAAGCGCTTTGATATTTCGCATTATAACGGCTTCGCTCTCGATGTCGATGTTGCTCGTTGCCTCGTCAAAGATATAGACGGACTTGTCCGCAACGAGGTTCACGGCAAGCGCAAGCCTTTGCTTCTGACCGCCCGAAATATTTGCGCCGTCCTCGGTTATCTCCTTGTCAAGTCCGCCGTTTTCGCGGATAAAATCGGCAAGGTTCACCTTTTCGAGCGCGTCAAAGATCTCATCGTCGGTGACGTTTCCTTTTGCAAGTCTGAAATTTTCGCGGACGGTCGTGTTGAAGATATATGTATTGTAGCTGACAACTGCAAGCTTTGAGTAATATTCCTCGCGTGAAAGGCTTTCAAGCGGTTTTCCGCCTGCTGTGACCTTGCCCGACTTCGGACGGAGCGCGCCGTAAAGCAGTCCGACCGCTGTTGATTTTCCGCAGCCGCTTTCGCCGACTATTGAAGTCATTCCCTTTTCGGGGAAAGTCATCGTGACGTTTTTCAGCACATCGCGCTCGCCGTCATAGCTGAATGTGACGTTTTCAAGTTTCAACTCGGTATTGGAAAGCTTTTCTTCGCCCCAAACGGGGTCAGGATGTGCCAAGAGGGAGAGTATCTTTTTGCCTGCGCTCGCGCCGTTCATTGCAACGTGAAAAGCCGAGCCGAACGCACGGAGCGGCAGGAAGAAATCGACCGCAACGAGTATGAGGAAAAGTGCCGAAACGGGCGAAAGTCCTCTGTTTGCAACGCCCGTCACCGCAAACGCGATGCCCAAGCCTGCGCCGCCGTAAGCAACGATGTCCATTATAGTTGTGCTTGCGAGCTGCATAACGAGGACTTTCATCGTTATCTTGCGGAATTCCTCGGCATTTTCGTTCATTTTAACGTGCTGCGCGGCATCTGCGCGGAAAATTTTCAGCTCACGCAGACCTTGAACGCTGTCAAGGAAGCTGTCGCCCATTGAGGTGTATTTTCCCCAGTATTTAGCGAAAATTTTCTTCGCATATTTTGAAACCGCGACTATCGAAACGGGTATGAGCGGAACGCAGCAAAGCAGGACAACGGCAACTCTCCAATCTATTCCGACCGTGACAAAAAACAGTATTATCGGTGCGAGCATCGCATAGAAAAACTGTGGGATATACGATGAATAATAGAGGTCAAGCTGCTCGATGCCCTCCATTGCGACCTGCGTAAGTCCTGCAACGCTCATTCCGTCTGTGCTTCTCACACCAAGGCGAACTATTTTATCGTAGGTCTTTTCACGAAGGTCTTTTTTCGCCTTTCTGCCAAGCAGGTCTTTGAGATTTCCCGTAATTCTGCTTGCGGCATAACGAACGGCAACTCCGACAACTGCGCAGACTGCGGGAATTATGTATGCACTCGGTTCTGTGCTCTGCGAAAGAAGCTTTATCGCATAGCATATACTTGCGGTTATCGAAAGATTCGCGATAAGACCTATCACCATTGCTCCGACCGTATAGAAAATGTATTTTCTGCTGCCGCCCAACAGCCGCAGAAGCTCTTTATCTATCATTTTTATCTCCTCTCATTAGCTTTTGCTAACCTTATATCAAAAAAATAAGACATAGACGAGGTTCACAGTCTTATTAGGTTAGATCAGGCTAACTCATATAGATTTAAAAGGTGTTTTTTCACACCATTTTAAATTATAACATAAAGATTTTTCTCTGTCAAGGGAAAAGTTAGCATTGACTAAATTTACCGCATTTTTTGTTGATTTTCGGAGGAAAGTATGATATAATAGGCTAAAATCCCGTAAAGGAGCAATAAAAATGGACAAGATATGGGAAGAACTTTACAGCGAAGCGAAAAAAGTCTTAAAGCCGCGCAAGGTTTCGGAAATGATAGAAGCAGGCGGAGTTGCCGCCGCTATCGAGTCGGCTTCGGGCAAAATCTACGTTGGTGTATGTGTTGACACAGCCTGTACGCTTGGAATTTGCGCTGAACGAAACGCACTTTTCAATATGCTAACCAACGACGAGGATTCAATGAAGAGAGTCGTTGCGGTCAACTGGGACGGCAAAGTTTTAGCGCCCTGCGGAGCTTGCCGTGAGCTTATGACACAGCTTATGCCGAACGATTACCGCGGCATTGAAGTTATGCTTGACTATGAAAAGGGCGAGATCGTGACGCTTGGCGAACTCACTCCAAAGTGGTGGATCTAAATTGAATTCGGAATTAGGAATGCGGAATTCGGAATATTAAAAATACTTGTTCACCCAAACTTACAAATGTTGTTTTAAGGGAAATAATGTGATATAATTTCGTTAGCGTATGTTATCGCAATATTTTTTAAGGACGAGCGTTATGAAAAAATATATTCCCGAAAAAATGATCTCGCAGAGCAGATTCAGAAATTTTTACAGCGAATGGAGCGAGAACGACAAGCTTCGTTTGTGTGAAAAGATGTCGGAGCTTATCGCCGAAAACTCCGATTATGCCGATGATAAAAATTACGGTCATTTGTGCAATCTTTTGACAGCTCTGGCAATGGTGCTCGTGCTTGAAGAAGGCGGCAAAACACGCAGTGAAGCCGAAAAAGCCGTTGCCGATGCGATGTATACGTTCCTTGAGCCGACAAAAGAATCAATGGAAAAGCTTGCGAGCCACAGTTGTTTCGTAAAGCTTTTAAAGCTGACAATGCCGATAAAATTCGCTCACACGCTCGGCTTCGGCTGGGACGTGGAATTTCCGAAATGCCCAAACGACTGCTTCACGATGATAACTCACAAGTGCATTTATCAGCAGCTTTTCAAGAAGTACGGTATGCCCGAAATGACGGCGGTGTTCTGCGAGGTCGATGATCTTATGTACAGCGCTCTGCCGCGCGCGGAGTTCATTTACACCGAGCAGATCGGACGCGGCGGAAGTATGTGCGATTATACTTTTAAAAAGAGGTAAAAATGATTTACACGATGAATTATTCTTCTCCGCTCGGTGAAATTCTTCTTGCGGCTGATGAGATTGGTTTGACGGGGTTATGGTTTTACGGGCAGAAATATTTTGCCGCTGACCTTGCAGAAGAAAGCACCGAGGGAACAACGCCCGCTTTAGAGCAGGCGAAAGAGTGGCTCAATATATATTTCGGCGGAAACGAGCCGAATTTTACGCCGCCGCTCCACCCTATCGGCACAGATTTTCAGCGTGAGGTCTGGGACATACTTTTGAAGATACCTTACTGTAAAACGGTAACTTACGGTGATATTGCGCGAGAACTTGCGGAGAAAAAAGGCACTGCGAAGATGTCCGCGCAGGCGGTCGGCGGCGCTGTCGGACACAATGAGATATCGATAATCATACCCTGCCACCGTGTTGTCGGAACAAACGGAAGTCTTACGGGTTACGCAGGCGGCATTGACAAAAAAGTCGGTCTGCTGACGCTTGAAAAAGCTGATATGAGCGGATTTTTCGTACCGAAAAAGGGAACGGCGCTTTGATATTTTATATAGTATAAATTTTGGTCGGAGAAATTTTCTCCGTCCTTTTTTATTGCTAAATGAACATTATTTAAAATATAGTAATTTGAACCTTAAAGTAAGATAATTTTACAGATTCATTCATTAAGCCAATGCTATTTTTATCATAATATACAATAATTATCTTATAT